>DASZZH010000003.1 GCA_035543335.1 Burkholderiales bacterium | reverse complement strand
CCTCGCGGGGGTAGCCAAGCGAGCGAAGAAGCTGAGGAAGCAAAGCGTGAAGAGAGTCAGTGCGGACGCCCCGAAAAAAGGAGCCCCCTAGCCGTTTTTCAACGCGAACTAGGGATTCCAATGCGCCCGCCACGTGCGCCCATTTAACGGCTGCTTTGGGTCGCGATCGCGACCAGGCGGTGAGCAGCCAGAAGCGGCCATTTCGGGGCTTGTGCGAGCGCCGTACGTGATAAGCTGCGACTTTCGGTCTCTGGGACCGTGACGCTCTGTCGTCTTTGCAATAGGATACGATCGCGAAGCGTTACCGTGGGTGTTTCGACTGGATGACGGAGAAGCGATGAAGATCCGCGAGATTCGACTCACAAATTTCAAGCGATTCACTGATACCACAATCACTGATATTCCCGTCGCGGCGCGGCTCATGTTGCTCGTCGGACCGAATGGGTGTGGCAAGTCCTCTCTAATCGACGCTGCCCACATGTGGCATCGGAATCATTGGGCGCAAAGCGGAAACTATGACGAAACTTACCACCGCAAACAGATACCTGGCGTAGCCGGGAACTGGCCAGACTTGGTGACCGTGACCTTCCATGATCCGCAACCTGCCACCGATCAACAGCGCCGGAGGACTGTCTACACACGCTCGGCCTATCGAAACGATCCTGAATTTCAGCTCGACAACCTCTCTCGCGTCACCCCCGCAGTGCAGGAATTCCGGATAAATCGCCTCATCGACAACGATCAAGCTGTGAGCCTCAATTACAGGCGACTGGTGTCGCAGGGATTTGAGGATGTCTATGAGCGTGCACAGCCCGGGCTCACCATCGGAGAATTCCGGGAGCGATCGATTGGAGAGATTCGGGACACGATGCAGCGAATGTTTCCTGGCCTTGTGCTCAATAGTCTCGGTAATCCTCTTTCGGGTGGGACATTCCGGTTCGACAAAGGCGACAGCAAGGCATTTCACTATAAGAATCTCTCAGGAGGGGAGAAGGCCGCGTTCGACTTGCTGCTCGATCTGTTGATCAAACGGCGCGAGTTTGATGATACGGTGTTCTTCATCGACGAGCCTGAGGCACACATGTCGCCAGGACTGCAGAGCGCTCTCCTCGACGAGTTGTTTCGCGCGGTCCCCGAAAATTCCCAGCTTTGGCTTGCCACACACTCAATCGGCATGATGAGAAAGGCTCGCGATCTCGCACAGGGCAATCCGGGCTCTGTGGTGTTTTTGGATTTCGATGGAGCAAACTTCGACTTACCACTGACGCTACGTCCCATTGAGCCGAGTAGACCATTTTGGAAGCGAGCTATGCAGATTGCTCTCGACGATCTTGCCGGCTACGTAACGCCAGAACGAGTCGTGCTCTGTGAAGGTGGCCGACTCGACGGTGGAACGGATTTCGATGCCGAGTGCTACAACGAGATGTTTCAAGCTGAATACCCGCATGTGGTGTTCCTAGGCGCTGGCAACGCAGATGACATTCAAAACGACCCTCGGGGTGTGGGAAGGCTACTGAGTGCCCTCGCACCCGGAGTGCGCGTTACCCGAGTAATCGACCGCGATGATCGAACGGATGAAGAGATTCACGCGTTGCAAACTCAGCAGGTACGTGTGCCCTTGCGCCGGACAATTGAATCGTACCTGTTGGACGATTCTGTACTGCAGAGTATGTGCGAGGCGTTCGGGCAGCCCGAGCTTGCGCCGCAGCTGGTAGAAGCAAAGGTGGAAGCCCTACGAAACAGCGTCGCTAATGGCGGCCCGGCAGACGACCTTAAACGTCCAGCCGGAGACATCTATAACGCTGCTAAGCGGCTATTCCCGACCCGCAAACTCGGGAGTGACAAGCGCGCATTCATGAAGGGGATTTGCGCGCCTCTTGTACGACAAGGGGCACCAACCTACGTAGCACTGCGGCGGGATGTCTTCGGCGAGTAGCAATGGATTTATTTGCGGTCCAGTATTGTGGCTTGCGAATGGCCGCTTTGGGTCGTTTCCTGAAATTGGCTTCGGACACTGCCTGTCGGATCACATCGAAACTACTACACATTATCCCATAGCTGTTATTAGCAGCTCTGGCCTTAGCATCCAGGCAATCGCCCAATCGCCGGATTCATTTCGCTCCAGACAAAGCATGCTGGCTGGCTCGAAAGCGACGAACCGAGAGCTGCTATTGCCACTCAGCAAATACGCCGCCATCCGTCCCATAAATGGCATATGACCAACAAGCAGCGAATCTTCTTGCCAGTTATTGATTTGTTTCGCCCAAGGTTCAACAGGATCGTTTGGATTTAAGCCGGTGGTCGCTTCAATCTTTGCACCCGCGGCCATCTTCGCGGCAACAATGTCGGCTGTCTCGCGCGCCCGCGTCTTTCCGCTGTGATACACGTGCTTAACGAGTATGTCGTGATTCCACACAAATTCAGCCAGGCGCTTTACATCTTCCAGCCCGCGTTCACTTAAAGGGCGGTCGGGATTTACTTCCTCAGGCAGGGCGTCGCCGTGCTGCAGGAGATAAAGTTTCATCAAAACTCAAAATCACATTCACTACGAACCCAACTCTTCCAGCAAGCTCACCAAATCCTCCGCGTGTTCTTCTTCCATCGCCAGGATGCCTTCCATCATGCGGCGGGTGGTGGGGTCGTCGTTGCCGAGGTAGGCAATCATTTCCCGGTAGCTGTCTATCGCAATCCGCTCGGCGACTAGGTCTTCCTTGATCATGTCAATCAGTGTTTCGCCCTCGACATATTCCGCATGGCTGCGGGTGAGCAGGCCCACCGGCGAAAAATTCGGCTCGCCGCCAAGCTGCACAATGCGCTGCGCGATCTGGTCGGCGTGTATCTGTTCCTCGTTGGCATGCTGCAGGAATTCCTGGGCGACGCTAGTCGCGTTGATTCCAGCAGCCATGAAGTGGTGGCGCCTGTAGCGCAGGACGCAGACGATTTCCGTGGCAAGCGCTTCGTTCAGCAGCTTGATAACGGTTTCACGGTTTCCCTTGTAGCCTGGAGTGACCGCGCCGCGCTCGATGTGCTGGCGGGCGCGCTTGCGCAGGGTTTTGATGTCGGTGAGAAAGGGTTTGTTTGCCACGATTTTCTCCAAAGAGTAAGGGGTAAATTATTATCTGGAGGTTAGCATATTTAGCGAGTGATTAGAGTAGTGATTTTCTTTAAATCTTGTTCGTGTTTATCCCCCTCACTCCTTCGACAAGCTCCCTTCGACTGGCTCAGGACAGGCTCTAACCCTCTCCCTCGGGGGAGGGAATTTAGTGGCTCTCCACGCTTTTACCGGTGCCGGCCGTTCCCTACATTTTCCCGCTGCCTGAAGGTTCTCTTTACCCGGCCCGCTTCATCGAAGCTCGCGGAAAAGATGCTGTTGTAACCCCAGAGGTCCCGGAAGCGATAATCCCAGGACACTTCGTTCAGGGCAGGGAATGTCAGGATTTGAAAGGGAGGACCAATCAGGTGGAGCACGTCGTCCTGGGTCAGATCCGCCTTGATTTGGGCGAAATGCTCTTCATCCAGCACTTGTTCGATCAATGCGAGCTTGCCGTCTGCATCAAACCGAACCAGGAAAGTTTCCACTCCCAAAGGTCCGCGCGGGTAAGCCCATGCGGGACCGTCGGGCGTTTCCCAGGTGGCGGCGGGCGCGCCCATTACCTCCCGGACCTCGGTTTCGGTGGAGATACCCGGCTCGAGCCCGCGGCCGCTGTACGATGCGCAGCCGGCAAGCAACGCCAGAATCGTCAAGCTGAATAATTCTGACTTGAACAAACGCACCATCTTTGCCACGCGACGAAGATTGGGGATCGACAGAATTTTACTCTTTCGCGGTGGTTATGCACTTAACCGGAAGGCAAGTGTCGTCAACCTTGGCCGGCTATCGCCGGTTTTGCAGCCTGCAGCGGGTCAGTAGCCGTAGAATTCCTCGGATCGCATGGCGGCCTCGGCCACTCCGATGTCTTCCAGCATCTTCTGCATCGCCATGGTCATCGCCGGCGGCCCCGCAAAGTAATAAAACGGACTCGCGAGGTCGGGCAGATGGCGTTCCAGCATGTCGCGCCGCATGAAGCCGGTTTCGCCCGACCACGGCGCCGATGACTTCTCCGGCTCGGTCATAGTCGCGATCAGCCGGTAGTTCGGGTTCACCTGCTCCATTTTCTGTAGCTCGTCCATGAAGGCCGCGTCTTCGGACCGACGGTTCGAATAGAAGAGATAAAGGCGATGCGGCAGCCGCTCCTTCGCCGCACGCCGCGCCATTGAAAGGAACGGCGTGATGCCGATACCGCCGGCGAGAAACACGGCGGGACGAGCCGGATCGTCATGCAAGACCATCTCACCGTTCGGTCCGTCGATCTTGACCGTTGTTCCAATCGAAGCCGACTTCAGCACGCGCTTGAACGCGGTGTCGCGCATACGCGTGGCAATGATCAGGTCGGATTCGTGCGGCGCGCTGGCGATGGTGAAGGTGCGGCCATCGCCCTCGCTGTCGGTTTCCGGCGGGTTGATCAGCGTCATCATCAGCGACTGCCCAGCTTGATGCCGAAACCCGGAGGGCTTGGCGAAATAAAATGCCATCGTGCCTTCCGCCACAGTTTCCCGCCGTGCCAATCGCGTTTCACGAACCGCCATGATCAATCCCGCTTGATTTCAGATTATGTTGCGCCAGACAAGGACGAGACTGGCCCGAGTCCGTGTCGGCCGCGGGCCGAGCACCGTTGTGTCTGCAGCAGCGACTACTGTTCAGAACGTGCGTATCCCCGGAAAATCGTCGGCGTGCTCGTGGCGTTTGCCCGCGTCATCGTACCAGTAAAACCGGTTGGCCTCTTCGTCTTTGGTGAGCTTATGCGATCCATCACAGAATGGTTGATTCTTTGACAGGCCGCAGCGGCAGAAATATTTTTCCTCGCCGCCAACAACAAGCTTGTAAGGTCCGGTGTGAGTGCGTTTTACAATGCGTGACATCGCGATCTCCTTTTCCGCTTTGGTCACGGCGCTTGTTGCGGCACCACGCCATTCCAGAGCGGTTATCATGTTGTCAATCGGGTAGGCGCGTCATGGCGCAAGGGGTTACGCGCTGCGCGCAAACCCTATTGTGAAGCGGTCATGATGCTTTGATCAATGTGTCCTCTGTAAAGTGACACTCGGCCCGATCGGGGCCGGAACCCTTCATGTCACAGGCGGCTCGCCCATTACCTCCCGGACCTCGGTTGCGGTGGAGATACCCGGCTTGAGCCCGCAGCCGCTGTACGATGCGCAGCCGGCAAGCAGCGCCAGAATCGTCAAGCTGAGTAATGCTGACCTGAACAAACGCACCATCTTTGCCACGCGACGAAGATTGGGGTCAATAGAATTTTACTCTTTTGCACTTTCCTTCGCCCATGTATCCCGCAGCGTGACGGAGCGGTTGAAGACCGGCTTGCCGGGTTTGGAATCCACACGGTCGGCGACGAAGTAGCCGCTGCGCTCGAATTGAAAATGCGTTTCGGGTTTGGTATCGGCAAGCAGCGGCTCGAGTTTGCAGGATTTCAGCACTTCGATGGAATGGGGATTGAGGAATTCCTTGTAATTCTTGCCGCCCGCGTCGGGGTGAGGGTGGGCAAAGAGCCTGTCGTACAAGCGCACCTCGGCTTCAAACGCATGCTTGGCTGACACCCAGTGGATATTGCCTTTGACTTTGCGCGTTTCCGCTCCCTCTGTGCCGCTTCTGGTTTGCGGATCGTAAGTGCAATGAATTTCCTCGATTTCGCCTTTTGAGTTCTTCACCACGCTCACGCATCTCACCAGATAGGCGTAACGCAGCCTGACTTCGGCGCCGGGCGAAAGACGAAAATAACCTTTCGACGGATTCTCCATGAAGTCGTAGTGCTCGATGTAGAGCACCTTGGAGAACGGCACTTTGCGCTTTCCCAGTTCCGGCATTTGCGGATGGTTCGGCGCTTCGCACTCTTCCATTTCGCCCTCCGGATAATTGTCGATGATGAGTTTCAGCGGCCGCAGCACGGCGGTGCGGCGCGCGGCGCGCACGTTCAAGTCGTCGCGCAGCGCTTCTTCCAGCATGCTCATGTCGATCCAGGAATCCGCTTTGGAAACGCCGATGCGCTCGCAGAACAGGCGGATGGATTCCGGCGTGTAGCCGCGGCGGCGCACGCCGACCAGCGTGTTCATGCGCGGGTCGTCCCAGCCGTCCACATAGCCGCCTTCCACCAGTTCAATGAGCTTCCTCTTGCTCATCACGGTGTAAGTGAGATTGAGCCGGGCGAACTCGATCTGCTGCGGCAGCGGCCGCTTGAGCACGTCGAAATCCGCGAGTTTTTCCAGCACCCAGTCGTAAAGCGGCCGGTGGTCTTCGAATTCCAGCGTGCAGATGGAGTGGGTGATATTTTCCAGCGCGTCGGAAATGCAGTGGGTGTAGTCGTACAGCGGGTAAATGCACCACTTGTCGCCGGTGCGATGATGTGCTGCGTGGCGGATGCGGTAAATCGCGGGGTCGCGCATGTTGATGTTGGGCGAGGCCATGTCGATCTTGAGCCGCAGCACATGCGCGCCGTCGGGAAACTCTCCCGCTTTTATGCGGCGGAAGAGCTCGAGGTTTTCCGCAACCGGGCGATCGCGGTAGGGGCTGTTTTTTCCCGGCTCGGTCAGCGTGCCGCGGTGTTCGCGGATTTCATCCGCCGAGAGGCTGTC
Organism: Burkholderiales bacterium; assembly: GCA_035543335.1. Lineage (NCBI taxonomy): Bacteria > Pseudomonadati > Pseudomonadota > Betaproteobacteria > Burkholderiales > Burkholderiales bacterium. Next base: position 73,832 of record DASZZH010000003.1, on the reverse strand, counting down.
CACGTAAGCGAAGCCTTTGTTGATGAAAAGCTCGGCGAATTCGTAGAGCCTATCGAAATAGTCGGACGCGTAATAAAGATGTTTGCCCCAGTCGAAACCGAGCCAGTGCACCGAGTCGAGGATGGAATCCACGTATTCCTGCTCCTCCTTGGTCGGATTGGTGTCGTCGAAGCGCATGTGGCACACGCCTTTGTAATCGCGGGCGAGGCCGAAGTTCAGGCAAATCGATTTGGCGTGGCCGATGTGCAGATAGCCGTTCGGCTCGGGCGGAAAGCGCGTCTCCACCCGGCCGCCCCACTTGGAGGCGGCATTGTCCTCGTCAATGATGTTGCGGATGAAGTGGGTCGCGGGAGCTTCGGGTTTGTTTTTAACTTTTTCGTTGGGCATGGGCTTTTGCTGGCTTTAGGTTCGTTGGGGAAACTTATTTAACACAAACTTTTATGAAAATTAAAGAAAATTTCCTGCATGGAACCGGTTTCATGGATCGGATTTTTGGTTTTCCCCCGCCCGCGCCGGAAACCGATTCTAGCTTTTATCAAGCATTTTATCCTAGTTTGATTTAGTTAAATTTTTTGCTAGAATGGCGACGGAACACATAAAACTATAAGGAAATGGGCTGTCGAGCCCATTTTTTGTTGGTGGTGCCGCTTATGGATGTGCGCGAAATAGTGGAGCCGACGGTCAATGGCCTGGGCTACGAGCTGGTGGACATGGAAATGTCCAACCGGAACAAGATGCTGCGGGTGTTTATCGACAAGGCGGGCGGAGTCAACGTGGACGATTGCGCGCGGGTGAGCAATCATCTGAGGCACCTCTTTGCGGTAGAGGGTTACGATTACGACCGGCTTGAGGTGTCTTCGCCCGGGCTGGACCGGGTGCTGAAGAAGGACGCCGACTTTATGCGGTTTGCCGGCGAGAAAGCGCAAATCAAGCTGCGATTGCCTCTTGAAGGGCGAAGAAATTTTGTGGGCGTGCTGCGGGGCGTAATTAACGGGTGCCTGCAGTTCGAAGTCGAGGGAAAACTCCTGTCGCTGGAGCTAGCGAACCTGGAAAAGGCCCGGCTGGTGCCGGACCTATAGTTTGGAGATGGTGTTATGAGCCGTGAAATTTTGCTGCTGGTGGACGCGCTGGCGCGCGAGAAAAACGTGGACAAGGATATTGTCTTCGGCGCGCTGGAGCTGGCTTTGGCGTCTGCCACGAAAAAACGCTTTAATGAAGACGTGGATGTGCGCGTGTCGGTGGACCGCGCCACCGGTGATTATGTGTCTTTCCGCCGCTGGCAGGTGGTGACTGACGAAGAGTTCGAGGCGCCTTCGCGCCAATACATGCTGGCCGAAGCACAGGAGGAAAAACCGAACATCCAGCTGAGCGAATACATCGAAGAGCCGCTCGAGCCGGTGGAATTCGGCCGCATCGGAGCGCAGACTGCGAAACAGGTGATTTTACAGAAAATCCGCGACGCCGAGCGCGAGCAGATTCTGAACGACTTCCTGCTAAGGAAGGAGCATCTGGTTACCGGCGTCATCAAGCGCATGGAGCGCGGCAATGCCATGATTGAATCCGGCCGCATCGAAGCGATGCTGCCACGCGAGCAGATGATACCCAAGGAAAACCTGCGCGTTGGCGATCGCGTGCGCGCTTATTTGATGCGCGTGGAGCGCAGCAGCCGCGGACCGCAGTTGCTTTTGTCGCGTATCGTGCCGGAATTCCTGGTGAAACTCTTCGAGTTGGAGGTGCCGGAAATCGAGGAAGGCTTGCTCGAAATCAAAGCCGCCGCCCGCGATCCCGGTTCGCGCGCGAAAATCGCGGTGAAGGCCAATGACCCGCGCATCGACCCCATCGGCACCTGCGTCGGCATGCGGGGCTCGCGCGTGCAGGCGGTGACGGGCGAATTGGCCGGCGAGCGCGTGGACATCATTCTGTGGTCCACCGATCCGGCGCAGTTTGTGATTAACGCGCTGGCGCCTGCCGAGGTAAGCAGCATCGTCGTGGACGAAGAAAAACACAGCATGGATATCGTGGTCGATGAGGAGAATCTGGCGCAGGCGATTGGCCGCAGCGGACAGAATGTGCGGCTCGCGTCCGAATTGACTGGCTGGGAGCTCAACATCATGACGGTCGAGGAATCGCAGAAGAAGAGCGTGGAAGAAACGACCGGCGTCAAGAAGCTGTTCATGGAGCGGCTCGACGTGGACGAGGAAGTCGCCGGAATCCTGGTGCAGGAAGGTTTCAACACTCTCGAGGAAGTGGCTTATGTGCCGCTCACTGAAATGCTGGAAATCGACGCTTTGGACGAGGAGACGGTCAATGAACTCAGGAGCCGCGCGCGCAATGCCCTGTTGAACGAAGCAATTGCCAGCGAAGAGCAGGTGGAGCACGGCGCCGAGGATTTGCTTAACCTTGAAGGCATGGACGGCCAGACGGCGCGCATGCTCGCCGCTAAAGGGGTGACGACCGTGGAAGGACTGGCCGATCTGGCGGTGGATGATTTGCTGGAAATCACCGGCATGGATACCGAACGCGCGAAGAAGCTGATTATGACGGCGCGCGCGCCGTGGTTCGTATGAGAAGGTAAACTCGAAACGCAGGGAAGCGCATGGCACAGATGAACGTAGAGCAATTTGCGCGAGAGCTGAAGCTGGATCCTTCACGCTTGATCGAGCAATTGCAGGCGGCGGGGGTCGACAAGCAGCAGGCCGAAGACCTGCTTACCGAGCAGGACAAGACTCAGCTGCTGGAATACCTGCATCGCATGCACGGCGCAAAAGACCAGAAAAAGAAAATCACGCTGACTCGCCGGCAGACTTCGGAAATCAAGAAAGCCGACAGCACCGGCAAGGCGCGCACGATTCAGGTGGAAGTGCGCAAAAAGCGCGTGTTCGTGAAGCGCGACGAGTCCGCCGAAGGCGAAGGACACGACGCCGCGCCAATGCTGGATGCCGAGCAAGTTGCGCTGCGCGAGGAAGAAGCGCGCAAGCAGGCTGAGCTGATCGCAAGGCAAAGCGAGGCATTGCGCGAGAAGCAGGAAAAAGGGCAAAAGCGCAAGCAGCCTGAAGCGAAAACCGAAGCGCCGGAGCAGAAACAGGCCGCCCCCGTGCCCGGAACCGAAGGCACGCTACACAAGCCGGCGATGACGCCGGAAAAAGCCGCCAAGGCGGACAAGAAAACCAGGAAGCAGAGACAAGTCATTTGGCAGGAAGAGACTGCCCGCAGACGCACCATCAAGACCAGGGGTGATTTCGCCGGCGGCCAGGGCTGGCGCGAGCGCAAGGGACCCAAGCCCAGGCAGCCGCAGCCGGAAGGCCAGCCCCTGCAGCCGCACGCGTTCTCCATGCCCACCGAACCGGTGGTGCACGAAGTGCCGGTACCGGAAACCATCACCGTTGGCATGCTGGCCCAGAAAATGTCGGTGAAGGCGGCGGAAGTCATCAAGATCCTGATGAACATGGGCACGATGGTCACCATCAACCAGGTGCTCGACCAGGATACCGCGATGGTTGTGGTCGAGGAAATGGGCCACATCGCCAAGCGTGCCAAGCTCGACGATCCCGAATCGTTCTTGAGCGCAGAAGAGCAGCCGCCGCAAGAATTCCCTCAGCAGCCGCGTGCTCCGGTGGTGACGGTGATGGGGCATGTGGACCACGGCAAGACGTCGTTGCTCGACTACATCCGCCGCACCCGCGTGGCGAGCGGCGAAGCCGGCGGCATTACCCAGCACATCGGCGCGTACCACGTTGAAACGCCGAAAGGCACCATCACCTTCCTTGACACGCCCGGACACGAAGCGTTTACCGCGATGCGCGCGCGCGGCGCGAAAGCCACCGACATCGTGATTCTGGTGGTGGCCGCCGATGACGGTGTGATGCCGCAGACGATTGAAGCCATTCACCACGCCAAGGCGGCGAAAGTGCCGATCGTGGTGGCGATTAACAAAATCGACAAGCCGGAGGCCAATCCCGACCGCATCAAGCAGGAACTGCTGGTGCACGAAGTGTTGCCGGAGGAATACGGCGGCGAAGCGATGTTCGTCCAGGTTTCCGCCAAGACCGGGCAGGGGATAGACCAGCTTCTGGAAGGCGTGCTGCTGCAAGCCGAGGTGCTGGAGCTCAAGGCGGCCAAGGACGGTCCCGCCAAGGGCTTGGTGATCGAGTCGCGCTTGGATAAAGGGCGCGGTCCGGTGGCGACGATACTCGTGCAATCCGGCACGCTCAAACGCGGCGATATATTGCTCGCGGGTGCGGTATTTGGCCGCGTACGCGACATGTTCGACGAAGCCGGGCGCACCATACAAGAGGCTTGGCCTTCGATTCCGGTGGAAATCCAGGGTTTGGCTGGCGTGCCGGTCGCAGGCGAGCCGGCGCAGGTACTGGGGGACGAGCGCAAGGCGCGCGAAATCGCGCTGTTTCGACAGGGCAAGTTCCGCGATGTGAAGCTCGCCAGGCAGCAGACGGCGAAGCTCGAAAACATGTTCGAGCACATGGGAGAGGGGCAGGTGAAGACGCTCTCGCTCGTCATCAAGGCCGACGTGCAGGGCTCCTACGAGGCGCTTACCCACGCGCTCTCGAAACTTTCCACTGGCGAAGTCAAGGTCAACATCATCCACAGCGGTGTCGGCGCGATTACCGAATCCGACGTCAACCTGGCGTTCGCGTCCAAAGCCGTGGTGATTGGCTTTAATACCCGCGCCGACAGCACTGCCCGCAAGCTGATAGCCAGCATCGGCGTGGATGCGCGTTACTACAACATCATTTACGAGGCGGTGGATGAGATAAAAGCCGCGCTTTCCGGAATGCTCGCCCCCGAACGCAAGGAAAACGTCATCGGGCTGGTGGACATACGCCAGGTGTTTCGCATTTCGAAAGTCGGCACGGTCGCCGGCTGCTATGTGCTGGAAGGGCTGGTCAAGCGCAATTCGCCGGTGCGGGTGCTGCGCGACAACGTGGTGATCCACAGCGGCGAAATCGAATCGCTGAAGCGCTTCAAGGATGACGCGCGTGAAGTGAAAGCCGGTTTTGAGTGCGGCCTGTCGCTCAAGGGTTACGACGACATCAATGTCGGCGACCAGCTCGAGGTTTATGAGGTTGTCGAAGTGGCACGAACGTTGTAGAGAGTTGAGTGTTGAGAGTTAAGTGTTTTGAGTTTACTCTGAACTCTGGACTTTCGACTCTTAACCAGAATTTGTCATGCACAAGGATTACCCCCGCAGCCGCCGTGTCGCCGAGCAAATCCAGCGCGAACTGGCGGAAATCGTGCGGCTGGAATTGAAGGATCCGCGCGTGGGCATGATTACGCTCACCGGCGTCGAAGTCACTCCAGATTACGCCCACGCCAGGATATTTTTCACCCAGCTTGGCGAATTAAAACCGGAAACGCTTCAAGGCTTGCAACGCGCGGCGGGGTTTTTGCGCAGCCAACTGGCGCAGCGGCTTAAAATGCACGCCGTGCCGCAGCTGCATTTTGTCTACGACACTTCGGTGGAGCACGGCGTGCGGCTTTCCAGCCTGATTGACCAGGCCATCGCAGAAGACAAAAGGCATCCGTCTTAAGGAACCTCTGATTAAATCCCACGCAGTTGCGACGGTGGCTTTCCGGGAGGCCCGCCGTAGCGTTGCGCCTCGGAACGTGCGCAGTGAAGGCGGGCCAAGAGCGCTCGCGCCGCGGTCGCATCCCCGAGAGGGGCCCCTGCTCCGCGCTTTGCGAGCGCATGCGCGAAGCGAGGCGTAACCAAGGGTTACTCCCCTTGGCAAGCCGAGCGACAAAGCAGACCGCCCGGAAAGGCGCCCCGGACTCGGTCTCGCGAAGCGTGGTGCGGGCAGGGGCGCAAGTTGCCGCAAGCAACACCGTAAAACGGGGCGCTCGTGTTGCCACTCCCGCACACAAGCCTTCGGCTACCGTGTCGCGGCAGCCGTCCCTCCGGGTTGCGGTAAAATGCGGTGTCTGCGTCGTGCTCGCCGGAGCGTGGAGCCTCGGCACGTGCGAACGCGGAGGCGAGCGCTTGGCCCGCTTCACTGCACAGCTTCTCAGGTTCGACGCTGCGCGGGCCCTCCTCGGTGTCGTAGTCCCGGCTACGACCTTCGTCGCGCGCCTCGCATCCATCCGCATTTTGCCAGCAACGCAATCTGCGGAGGACTTAATCAGAGGTTCCCTAATTCATCTTGCAGACCACGCGCGATAAGAGAGCCATCAGCGGCGTTATTCTCCTCGACAAGCCGCGGGACATTACTTCCAATTCGGCTTTGCAGAAGGTAAAGCGGCTGTTTCAGGCGGTCAAAGCCGGGCATACCGGCACGCTGGATCCGCTGGCGACCGGTCTCTTGCCGATTTGCCTGGGCGAGGCGACCAAATTTTCACAAAGCTTACTCGACGCAGCCAAAGCCTATCGAGCGGTGGTCAAGCTCGGACAGACCACCACTACCGGCGATGCGGAGGGAGAAATTACTTCAACCCGGAACGTAGCGGTTTCCCGCCCGCAAGTCGAAGCGGCGCTCGAGCGCTTTATAGGCAGCACCCGCCAGACGCCACCGATGCATTCGGCGCTGAAGCATCAGGGCCAGCCGTTGTACGTGCTGGCCCGGCAGAGGAAATCGGTTGAACGGTCGCCGCGGCAAATTCAAATTGCGTCTTTGCATCTCGAGGCGTTTGCCGCTGATGCGCTCACGATTACGGTTTGCTGCAGCAAGGGGACCTATATCCGGGTACTGGCCGAAGACATCGGTGGGGTTTTGGGCTGTGGAGCTTATCTGCAGGCGTTGCGCCGCCTCGGTGTGGGGCCTTTCAGCCTGGAGCAGAGCGTGACGCTTGCTCAACTTGAGGCGATGAGCCTTGAAGAACGGGATGCAAGACTGCTGCCAGTGGACGCCCTGTTGTATGGTTTGCCGGAAATTTGCCTGGATGAATTGTCATCCGGTTGTTTTCTACGCGGCCAAGAAGTGGCCAAAGATGATTTGCCCGTAGCGGGCTTGGCAAGAATTTATGATATAAGACAACGGTTTATTGGAGTAGGCGAAATCACGCAGGAGGGCAGGGTTCGCCCCAAACGCGTGTTGGCGAGCGGCGCTTTAAAATAAACCGGGCCTGGAATCAGGCGAATTGAATCAGTGGAGAAAAACCATACTTACTTGAGCAACCAAGCGATTAAAAGGTAAAATGAGATGTCTTTGGATTGGAGAGAAAGCAATGGCTGTGAGTACCGCACAAAAAGCGCAAATTTTGAAGGATTATCAAACAGTCAATGGCGATACCGGCTCCACGGAGGTGCAGGTTGCGTTGTTGACCGTCCGCATCAACGATCTGACCGACCATTTCAAGACGCACGTCAAGGATCACCATTCCCGCCAGGGGCTGCTGCGTATGGTCAATCGCCGCCGCAAGTTGCTCGATTATCTCAAGGGCAACGATGCGGAGCGCTACCGCACCCTGATCGAACGCCTCGGCTTGCGCAAATAGCTCTGCCCGCCGCCATTCCGGCGCCGCTTGGGTTCACGTAGAACTTCGCAAAGGATAACGTGCCTTGAAGCACATCAAGAAAAGTTTTAGTTACGGCCAGCATCAAGTGACGCTGGAAACCGGTGAAATCGCCCGCCAGGCCACCGGCGCGGTGATGGTCAATATGAACGACACGGTGGTGCTGGTCACCGTGGTGGTCGCCAAAGAGGCCAAGCCAGACCAGGACTTCTTCCCGCTCACGGTTGATTACCAGGAACGCACCTACGCCGCCGGAAAAATACCCGGCGGTTTTTTTAAGCGTGAAGGCAGGCCCTCCGAGAAGGAGACGCTGACCTCGCGCCTCATAGACCGGCCGATCCGGCCGCTGTTTCACGACGGCTTTTACAACGAAGTGCAAATCATCGCCACCGTGATGTCCTCCAACAACGAAGTGGATTCGGACATTCCGGCGATGCTCGGCGCTTCCGCCGCGCTGGCGATTTCCGGCATTCCCTTCCACGGCCCCATCGGTGCGGCGCGCGTGGGCTATATCAACGGCGAATATGTATTGAATCCCACGGCAACACAGTTGAAATCCTCGTCGCTGGACCTGGTGGTGGCGGGAACCGAGCAGGCGGTGCTGATGGTGGAATCGGAAGCGCGCGAGCTTCCCGAGGACGTGATGCTCGGAGCGGTGGTGTACGGCCACAAGGAAATGCAGACGGCGATCCGGGCCATCAACGAACTCGTAGACGAAACCGGCGTACCGCTGCCGGACCAACAGCCGCCGGCGAAAGACGAGGCGCTGATTGCCGAGGTTACCGAGCTTGCCGAAAACGACCTGCGCCACGCCTACAGCATCAGACAGAAGCAATCGCGCAGCGCTAGAATTGATGAAATCTGCGCCCGAGTTGTGAATCAACTCAACGGCGAAAATACCGATCTCGCCCGCGAGAACCTGCTTAAGACCATCATCGGCGATCTGGAAGCGAGAATCGTCCGCAACCAGATTCTCAACGGCGAGCCGCGCATCGACGGCCGCGACACCCGCACCGTGCGGCCGATTACCATCCGCACCGGCGTGCTACCCCGCGCTCACGGTTCGGCGCTTTTCACCCGCGGGGAAACCCAGGCAATGGTGACGGCGACGCTGGGCACCGCGCGCGACGGCCAAATCGTCGACGCGCTGCAGGGCGAATACACCGACCGGTTCATGCTTCATTACAACATGCCTCCTTACGCTACCGGCGAGACGGGCCGCGTCGGCTCACCCAAGCGCCGCGAAATCGGCCACGGCCGGCTGGCGAAGCGCGCGTTGATCCGAATGCTCCCGGCCGAAGAGGAATTTGGTTACGCGGTGCGCGTGGTCTCCGAAATCACCGAGTCCAACGGTTCCAGCTCGATGGCTTCGGTGTGCGGCGGCTGCCTTGCGCTGATGGATGCCGGCGTGCCCATCAAGGCGCATGTCGCGGGCATCGCCATGGGGCTCATCAAAGAGGGCAACCGTTTCGCCGTGCTCACCGACATTCTGGGGGACGAAGATCATCTGGGTGACATGGATTTCAAGGTGGCGGGAACGGAAAAAGGCGTCACCGCTTTGCAAATGGACATCAAGATTCAGGGTATCACCAAGGAAATCATGCGCGTCGCGCTGAATCAGGCGCGCGAAGGGCGCCTGCATATTCTGGAGCTGATGAAGCAGGCGCTGCCCAATCCCCGTGAGGAAATCTCCGCTTACGCGCCGCGCATCATGACCATCAAGATCAAGCCTGAGAAAATCCGCGACGTCATCGGCAAGGGCGGCGCGGTCATCCGCGCGCTTACCGAGGAGACCGGCACTTCAATTGATATTGCTGAGGACGGCACGGTCACCATCGCCTGCGCCGCTTCCGAAGGCTGTCTTCTGGCGAAGAAACGCATCGAGGACATCACCGCTGATGTTGAAGTCGGCCGAGTTTATCAAGGCACGGTGCTGAAGCTTCTCGATTTCGGGGCAATCGTCAGCGTGCTGCCGGGCAAGGACGGCCTGCTGCACATTTCGCAAATCGCTAACGAGCGCGTCAACAGCGTGGCCGATCACTTGAAGGAAGGGCAAACCGTAAAGGTCAAAGTGCTGGAAGCAGACGATAAAGGGCGTCTGCGTTTGAGCATGAAAGCCGTGGCCGCGGAAGAAGCGGCGCATTAAGGTATGGCACTAAGCAGAAAATAAAAGGGCGGCCACCGACCGCCCTCTTATTTTTTCTGCCCTGGGTAAGGCTTATTTGGCCACTTGCTTCTCACGTAGCTCATCCAGTGTCTTGCAGTCGATGCAAAGTGTCGCGGTCGGCCGCGCTTCGAGACGCTTTAGACCGATTTCCACTCCGCAGTTTTCGCAATAGCCGTAATCGCTCGCGTCAATTTTACCGATGGTTTCGTCAATTTTCTTGATGAGCTTGCGCTCCCGATCGCGGTTCCTAAGTTCAAGCGTCATGTCGGATTCCTGGCTGGCGCGGTCATTGGGGTCGGCAAAAATCGTCGCCTCGTCCTGCATGGTGTGGACAGTACGGTCAATGTCTTGACTGAGCTCATGTTTCAGAGCTTCCAGGATTTTGCGAAAGTGCCCAAGCTGCCGCGGATTCATGTATTCCTCACCCTTTCTGGGCACGTAAGAGGTGAACTGTTTGTGTAATTCTGTAGGCATTTTCTCATGCATCCGTTACAGAAAAACGTTTTAATATCAGAAATTGGATTATACCGCAAGTTCCATTCAGTACCTTGATTTTTCTCCATGTAACGCATTGACCTTTATGGGCACCGAGAGTATATTTACGCGCTTCCGGGGTGTAACGCAGCCTGGTAGCGTGCCTGCTTTGGGAGCAGGATGTCGGGAGTTCAAATCTCTCCACCCCGACCAAATCTTAAACCCGGTTTGTAAAGTAGCCAGCTGGCTGAAGGAAGATGCTACTGTGCCCGTAGCTCAACCGGATAGAGCACCAGCCTTCTAAGCTGGGGGTTGTGGGTTCGATTCCCGCCGGGCACGCCAAATATTCAGCCAAAACGCTGCCAGCTTTTTTATCAATGGTGGACGTAGCTCAAAGGTAGAGTCCTGGATTGTGATTCCAGTTGTTGTGGGTTCGAATCCCATCGTCCACCCCATAAATTTAATTACTCGTCCTTTCTTGGCGCGCAACAGACGCTGTTTCTCGCGCTGCCATTCGCGCTGTTTTTCCGTTTCGCGCTTGTCGCTTGTTTCGCCTTTGTGAAGCATTTTGAGACTTTGTCCAGTGGATAATCGCCTACGTTTTTACGAGTTTGAACTTTCTGCCGTTCTCCACGTAATCAAATCTGCAGCCGGTAAGGGCCGGCTGAAGAGGTACCCCTGAGCGCCGTCACCACAGCCTCGATCACGCAGGAAAGCGAGTTGTGCTTCGGTTTCCACGCCTTCCCCAATCACGTTGAAATTCATGCTGTGTCCCAGGGTAAACACCGCCTGGGTAATCGCCGCATCATCGGGGCCGATGTTGATATCATGCAGGAATGACTGGTCAATCTTGAGTCGGTCTACCGGGAACCGCTTGAGGTGGTTCAAGCTGGAATAGCCGGTGCCAAAATTATCAATCGAGAGCCGCACACCCAGGGTTTTCAACTTCTTCAGGGTGGTAATGTCCGCTTCCGGGTTATTCATGATCAAACTTTCTGATAATTCCAATTCCAGATATCGGGCCTCCAGCCCGGTGTCAGCCAACGCTGTGGTTACAGATTTAACCAGGTCTTCCTGCCTGAACTGGCGTGCGGACAGGTTGACTGCAACACTGACAGCGGGCAGACCTGCGGCCTGCCAGGCCTTATTTTGCGCGCACGCAGTGCGCAGCACCCACTCGCCGATTGGAAGAAAAAGCCCGGTCTCCTCGGCGAGCGGGATAAACTTGGCCGGCGGGACCATGCCCAACTCGGGATGGTTCCAGCGGATCAGTGCTTCCATACCGATAATCCGTCTGCTCCGGATGTCCACCTGCGGTTGGTAATGAAGCTTGAATTGCTGCAGCTTCAACGCCTGGCGCAGTGAACCCAGCAGCGCAACGCGTTCCTGGGTTTGAGCGCTCATCTCCAGAGTGTAGAATTGGGCACCGTTCCGCCCCAGGTTCTTTGCCCGGTACATGGCGGTATCCGCATGCATGAGCAGCGTGTCTAGATCCTGGCCGTCGCTCGGATAAAGGCTCGCGCCGATACTGGCCGTTATGCACAGTTCGCGGTTGTCCACCGTGAGTGGACGCGAAAACAGTTCCAGTATTTTGCGCGTGACCCACACCGTGTCTTCCGGATTTCTGAGCGACGAGAGCAGGATAACGAATTCGTCTCCCCCGAGCCGCACCACCGTGTCGCCTTCCCGCACCAATTTTCTGATTTCCTGTGCCACCGTCTTAAGCACTGAATCCCCCAAAGGATGGCCGTAGCTGTCATTCACTAACTTGAAGTGATCAAGGTCAATGAAGAGCAAGGCGAATGAGCGCCCTGTGCGCCGTGCACGGGTTATTTCCTGGGCGAGGCGGTCAGTGAGCAGGTTACGGCTGGGAAGACCCGTGAGATCATCATGGGTCGCGAGATATTCAATCTGATGCTCGCGCTTTTTGCGTTCGGTGATGTCGCTTTTCACGCCATCAAACCTGACCGCGCGTCCATCTGTATCCAGAACCACATGCGCGCGATCCTCCAGCCAGCGCTCTTCACCGTCAGAACGGATGATGCGGTACTCCAGGGTCAGCACTTCCTCTTTGATCAATTGCGGCAGCATCCCCGCAACGATCTTACGGTCGTCGGGATGCACCATAGCGAGCCAGAGGTCCTTGTTCTTGTAGAATTCTGCCGCTGGGAGTCCGTACAGCTTTTCTACCGCAGGGTTAAGGTAGAGGGTCTCATAAGTCGACGTCGAAATGGACCAGATGACATTGTCAATGGATCCCAGGATGCTGTTTAGCTTTTCCTCTGAGGTGGCTTGGCCAAGCGAAGGGGATTCCGCCAAAACTCGGGTCACCGCATGCTCATGCACCAAGCGTCTTTCCATTAACTTGCGCTCGGTGATATCGCGCATGACCACATGGGCTGCCGGGTTGCCCTGAAAGACAAAAGGTACCGCCGTCACCTCCACCTCTACCGTTGATCCGTCAAGGCGGAGAATTTTTTCTTCAACAAGCGGTACTTGCTTTCCTTCCTCCTCAAGCCGGCGGATGTGCTCCTTGAATATCTCCCGAAATTCAGGATGGATGAAGTCATACACCGGCTTACCAGTAACTTGTTCTGCGCTGGTGGCACCTAAAATCCCTAGCCCGGCGCTATTCACAAAGACGAATTTGCCGTCGCGCTGAATGAAAATTCCGTCTGATGCCATTTCTACCAACATGCGGTAGCGCTGTTCGCTTGCTAATAGGGATTTCTGTATACGCTCCCGCTCCCTGCGCACGGTGGCTTCGCGGAGTTCACGCTCGACTACAGGGATTAACCGAGTGAGATCTTGCTTGATCAACAAATCGTGAACTCCGGATCTCATCGTTGCCACAGCGGTATGTTCGCCTACTGTCCTCCCCAAGACGACGATAAAAGGCAGGTCAATCCCGCTGGTTTTCAGGCGCTCCAGAGCAGCAGTCGCGCTGAGGGACGGCACTGAAATGTCGGAAATTACACAATCCCATTCCTGCGTACGAAGCATCTCTTGCATCGCCGCAGCAGTGTCCACCCTTTCAAATATTGGGTCGTAACCGCCACTGCGCAATTCCCGTACTAGCAGCGATGCGTCGTCTTCCGAGTTCTCGACGATCAAAACGCGCAGTGGGGTGCCCATCGACTACCTGCCTCTCTCAGGTTGTGTACCGTTCACCGATATAACTGTACCAGTTTTTGTGACACGAACACTCTACAAAAGAATTTAGTTAAACCTAAGGGAAGGGGAAAACGTGGGAATTGGCGTGTGTTAGCGGTGCTGTGCTAGGGAGGGTGTCCCAATAATCAAAAAGTTAGAGAATAAACTTCAACTTTTCATTCATTGGTTGGCGGTTTGAATTTGCGACAACCAGTCTTTTCCAGTCCAAGTCGGGAGAAAATATGACTGGATGAAATAGCCTTTTTACGCGATTAACACGCTTGCCAGTGCCCAGAATTGCCCTGGTTGGGGAGCCACGGGAACTAGAACCAACGTAACCATCACGTAACCACTTTTAAGCTTTGTGAAACTTTTTAAGGCTGTCTGGTATTAATTTGGAAATGGCGAGTATTGCAAGGCACTGATTAATAAAATACCCTAATCCTATGGTCCAGTTGTGATTCCAGTTGTTGTGGGTTCGAATCCCATCGTCCACCCCATCATGGAACCTCTGATTAAGTCCCACGCAGTTGCGGCGGCGGCTTTCCGGGATAGCGCCGCCGCAGGCGGGGCCTCGGCACGTGCGATCCGGAGGCAGCGCAGCGCTCGCTCCCCTGCGCACTTACGAAGCGCGACGGTCCGCGAGCGTACACGCGAAGCGAGGCGCCGCCAAGGGTCAGCCCCCTTGGCAAGCCGAGCAACAAAGCAAGACCACCCGGATAAGCGCCCCGAACTCGGTCTCGCGCAGGGCGCGTGGACACGTTACTGGCAAAGCCAGCTGTTTGCGGGAAGCGCCATTGGCCCGCCTCCCGCTCCGGATGGCTCCGCCAACGCCGTGTCGGCGGGCCTGGTGCGGGCCAGGGGCGCAAGCTGCCGCAAGAATCACTGTTAAACGGGGCGCTCATGCTGCTGCTCCCGCACCCCAGAGCTTCGCTCACTGTGTCGTGGCAGCCGTCCCTCCGGGTTGCGGCAAAATACGGTGTTTGCGTTGTGCTCGCCGGAGCGTGGAGCCTCGGCACGTGCGACCGCGAAGGCGAGCGGTTGGCCCGCTTCACTGCACAGCTTCGCAGGTGCGACGCTACGAGGGTCCTCCTCGGCTTCGTAGTTCGGGCTACGATCTTCGTCGCGCGCCTCGCATCCATCCACATTTTGCCAGCAACGCAATCTGCGGAGGACTTAATCAGAGGTTCCTTAAACTCATCCTTTCTTGTCTTGGCGCGCAACAGACGCTGTTTCTCGCGCTGCCATTCGCGCTGTTTTTCCGTTTCGCGCTTGTCGTGCTGTTTTTTGCCCTTGGCGAGCCCGATTTCCAGCTTGATTTTGCCGCGCGTGTAATGAATGTCGAGCGGCACCAGCGTGTAGCCGGCGCGCTCTACCTTACCGATCAGCTTGCCGATTTCCTCCGTGTGCAGCAGCAGTTTGCGGGTGCGCGTAGGGTCGGGCGTGATATGGGTTGATGCGGTCGCCAACGGACTGATATGGCAGCCGATGATGAAAATCTCGCCTTTGCGCACCACGACATAGGCTTCCTTGATCTGGCAACGGCCGGCGCGAATCGCCTTGACTTCCCACCCCGCGAGGACCATGCCCGCCTCGTATCTTTCTTCGACGAAATAGTCATGGAAGGCTTTTTTGTTCTGAATGACACTCATGAGGAGGGCGGTTTGCTAAAATTCTGTGAATTTTATCAGCTTTTGGAATTCGATGACCCGCGTTGAGCGAATCGTGCTGGTTCCGTACACCGCGCAACAGATGTTTGCGCTGGTGGACGGAATTGAGAACTACCCGCAGTTCCTGCCCTGGTGTTCAGGAACATTGGTCACGCGCCGTGATGATAAAGTTACTGCCGCAACCCTGCATATCAACTATCGTCGCTTGAAGCTGAGCTTTGCGACCGAAAATACCAAGGAGATGCCGCGCCTGATTGAAATGAAACTAGTCAAGGGGCCTTTTCGCCATCTCGAGGGCGGCTGGCGTTTTATTGAGCTCGGAGGGGAAGGCTGCAAAATCGAATTTCAGCTGCAATATGAATTTTCCAGCAAACTTGTGGAGAAGCTGCTGAGTGGCGCGTTTCAGCATATCGCCGACAGTTTTGTGGACGGCTTCATCAAGCGTGCGGAAAAGATATATGCCAAGTAATGAGATCGCGATCCGGGTGGTTTACGCCGCGCCCCTCAACCGGACGGTTGTAGAGCTGCGGCTGGCGAAAGGTGCGACTGCAGGCCAGGCCATAACGCAATCCGGAATTCTGCAAAAACACCCCGAAATTAACCTCGCCAAGAATGGTCTCGGGATTTTCGGCCGGCACGTCGATGCGGGCGCACTATTGCGCGATGGCGATCGCGTGGAAATTTACCGTCCCTTGATTACGGATCCGAAAGAGGCCCGCCGGCGGCGGGCGCAGGCGAATAAAAGAGTCAGGAAATAATCCGGGTTATTTTCTCGGGTTGCACCAGGAATCCACGCTTTTTTGCGCATTTGCGATTTCCTGCCCGCGTTCATTATCGTCGAGGTATACGCGCTCGCCTTTTTCATTATATTTGACGACGCGCTGCCCCGACTGCAGGGACTGAAGACTGCTGCGCGCGTGTTCGCAGTTTTGCTGGCGTCCTTTGGCTTCGGCCAGCACTTTTTCTTCTTTTGCGTGTTTTTCCTCGGCCTCCACCTGGCGCTTGCGGAATTCCGCGTCCTGTTCGATGTAGGTTTTGGGACCGGCTGCATTAGGCGCGGCATTCCCCGCGCCAGAAGCTCCGGAACTGCCCGGCGGTGTTCCGGATTTGTTGCTCAGGCTTTGTTCTTTGACGGCGCCCGGAGGCGGTTGATCGGAATAGTGGACGGTGCCGTCGGAATCAACCCATTTATAGACATCGGCGGACGCAACTACTCCAGACAAAAGCGACAGGATGATCAGGCTCAATAAACGCGGCATGTTCAGCTCCGGTAGCAACCAAACAGACTTAAGTGTATGCCAATCGGCCGGCCGGGAGTAGTGCATATGTCACATTCGGCCTCTGCGCCGGGTTGACGGCGGCGGACGCAAGGCGTCTCATATTTGCCGCCCATCCGAGGCTTACGTATAATAGCTCTTTGCAAAGGAAAAAACATGCGGGTCGCCAAAAAAGCATTAACCTTTGACGACGTTCTTCTCGTTCCCGCCCACTCGACCATCCTGCCGCGCGACGTCGACCTCACCACGCAACTGACCCGCACCATCTTCCTCAACATCCCGCTGCTTTCCGCGGCGATGGATACTGTGACCGAAGCGCGCCTGGCCATCGCGGTGGCGCAGGAAGGCGGCGTCGGCGTCGTGCACAAAAACATGCCGCCCCAGGCGCAGGCGGCAGAAGTGGCAAAAGTCAAGCGTTTCGAGAGCGGCGTGGTGAAGGACCCCATCACCATCTCCCCGGAGATGAAAGTGGGCGAAGTGATGAAACTCACCGAGCAGCACAAGATTTCCGGATTGCCGGTCGTAGAAGGCTCCAAAGTAGTGGGCATCGTGACCAACCGCGATCTGCGATTTGAAACGAACCTCGCGCAACCGATCAAGAGCATCATGACTCCGCGCGAGCGCCTGATCACGGTGAAGGAGGGCGCAAGCCGCGAAGAGGCGCTGAAGCTCATGCACCAGTACCGCCTGGAGCGGGTGCTGGTGGTGAATGACCGTTTCGAATTGCGCGGGCTGATCACCGTGAAAGACATTCTCAAATCGAGCGAACACCCTTATGCCTGCAAAGATGAACTAGGCCGCTTGCGTGTCGGCGCGGCGGTGGGCGTTGGCGAAGACACCGAAGAACGGGTGGAATGCCTGGTTGAGGCGGGCGCTGACGTAGTTGTGGTGGACACCGCCCACGGCCATGCGCAGGGTGTGCTGGATCGCGTGAAATGGGTGAAGAAAAATTTTCCCGCGACCCAGGTCATTGGCGGCAACATCGCCACCGCAGAAGCGGCGAAAGCGATGGTGGATCACGGCGCCGATGCGGTCAAAGTCGGCATCGGCCCGGGATCGATCTGCACCACCCGCATCGTCGCGGGAGTGGGCGTGCCGCAAATTACCGCGATTCAGGATGTGTCCGAAGCGTTGAGGAACGCCGGGATTCCGGTGATTGCCGACGGCGGCATTCGCTATTCCGGCGACATCGCCAAGGCAATTGCCGCCGGGGCGCATGCAGTGATGCTGGGCGGCTTGTTTGCCGGCACCGAGGAAGCGCCTGGTGAAATCGAGTTGTTCCAGGGCCGCTCCTACAAATCCTACCGCGGCATGGGTTCGCTGGGCGCGATGCAGCAGGGCGCGGCCGACCGTTATTTCCAGGATCCCGAAATGAACGCCGACAAGCTGGTGCCCGAGGGCGTGGAAGGGCGCGTACCGTATAAAGGCAGCGTGGTGGCGGTAATGCAGCAGTTGACCGGGGGCCTGCGCGCCAGCATGGGCTATGTCGGTTGCCGTACCGTCCCCGAAATGCGCACCAAAGCCCAATTCGTCGAAATCACTTCCGCGGGCATACGCGAGTCGCATGTTCACAATGTGCAGATCACCAAGGAAGCGCCGAATTATAGAATCGAGTGAGAGTGAAGAGCGAGGGGTGAGGAGTAAAACGGATATTTCCCCATGGAATTGTTCCTCATGCCTCGCGCCTTACGTCTCACTTAGCCATGCAGCACCAAAAAATCCTGATTCTTGATTTCGGCTCACAGTACACACAGTTGATTGCGCGCCGCGTGCGCGAATGCAACGTCTACTGCGAGTTGCATCCTTATGACACGGGTGGAAAATTTATCCGCGAATTCAACCCGCGCGGCATTATCCTTTCCGGCGGTCCGGCCTCGGTAGTGGAAGGCGGCACTCCGCGCGCGCCGCAAGTCGTGTTCGAGCTCGGCGTGCCGGTGTTGGGCATTTGCTACGGCATGCAGACCATGGCGGCGCAGCTCGGCGGCGAAGTAGAGAACGGCCTGGTGCGCGAGTTCGGCTACGCCGAAGTGCGGGCGCGCGGCCATTCTTCTCTCTTGCGCGAAATCCAGGACCGGGCCAATGCGGAAAATCACGGCCTGCTTGATGTGTGGATGAGCCACGGCGACCGGGTGAATACGCTGCCTGCCGGTTTCAAGATGATTGCCGACAATGAATCGACCCCCATCACCGGCATGGCGGACGAAGCGCGCAAATTCTACGGACTGCAATTTCATCCTGAAGTCACTCATACGCGCCAGGGCAGGCGGATTCTCGAGCGCTTTGTGCACGAGATTTGCGGGATCAAGGGCGACTGGAACATGCCGGATTACGTGGAAGAGGTGGTCGCCAAAATCCGCTCACAGGTGGGCAAGGAAGAGGTAATTCTCGGCCTTTCGGGCGGGGTTGATTCGGCGGTCGCCGCGACGCTTTTGCATCGCGCTATCGGCAAGCAATTGACCTGCGTGTTTGTGGACAACGGGTTGCTGCGGCTGAATGAAGTTGAGCAGGTGATGAATACCTTTGCCCGTAATCTCGGCGTGAAGGTGGTGCAGGTGAACGCAAGCCGGCAGTTTTTAAGCAAGCTCGCCGGAGTGGCTGATCCGGAACAAAAACGCAAAATCATTGGCAAGGAATTCATCGAAGTGTTTCAGCGCGAAGCGGAAAAACTGCCGCAGGTGAAATGGCTGGCGCAAGGTACGATTTACCCCGACGTGATTGAATCCGCGGGCGCCAAAACCAAAAAGGCGAACACCATCAAGTCGCATCACAACGTCGGTGGGCTTCCCGAAACGCTGCATTTGAAGCTGCTCGAGCCGCTGCGCGAATTGTTCAAGGACGAAGTGCGCGAATTGGGTTTGGCGTTGGGCTTGCCGCGCGAGATGATCGACCGCCACCCCTTCCCCGGCCCGGGGTTGGGTGTGCGTATTCTCGGCGAAGTGAAAAAAGAATACGCCGAACTGCTGCGCCGAGCGGATGCGATTTTCATCGAGGAGCTGCGTGCAACCCCTTATATTCCCTCCCCCTCACAGGGGGAGGGTCAGGGTGGGGGTCAGAACACACCAAGGAACTGGTACGACGCTACCGCCCAAGCGTTTGCGGTGTTCCTGCCGGTGAAATCGGTGGGCGTGATGGGCGATGGCCGCACTTATGAATATATGGTGGCGCTGCGCGCGGTCACCACCCAGGACTTCATGACCGCGCAGTGGGCGGAACTTCCTCACGCGTTACTCTCGAAAGTCTCCAACCGCATCATCAACGAAGTGCGCGGCATCAACCGCGTGGTTTACGACATTTCCGGAAAGCCGCCGGCGACTATCGAATGGGAATAACGGCAAGCGACGAAGACTTTATGCGCGAAGCCCTGAAGCTCGCGCAACAGGCGTGGCAAGCCGGCGAAGTGCCGGTGGGTGCGGTGGTGGTGAGCAATGGCGAGATCGTGGGGCGCGGGTTTAATGCGCCCATTTCGAAAAAAGACCCGAGCGCGCACGCGGAAATCCGGGCTTTGCGCGACGCCGCCGCGCGGATGGGCAATTATCGCCTTGCCGGTTGCACGCTGTACGTGACGCTGGAGCCTTGTCCCATGTGCGCGGGCGCCATCATGCAGGCGCGCCTCGCGCGCCTCGTTTACGGAGCGGTGGATCCGAAAAGCGGCGCCTGTGGGAGCGTGGTGAACCTGTTCCAGGAATCGCGGCTCAACCATCACACGCAAGTCGCGGGCGGCGTGCTCGCCGCTGAATGCTGCGCAATACTGAAGCGTTTTTTTGCCGAGCGCCGCGGGGTTGAAAACTGATGGCGAAAATCATCGTCAGTTTGCCGCAGCAAACCCTGACCCTGTTGGACGAGCAGGGCAGGGAAGTGAGCCGCTATCCGATCTCCACTTCAAAAAATGGCGCAGGTGAATTGAATGGCAGCAACTGCACGCCGCGGGGGCGGCACGTCGTCCGCGCCAAAATCGGCGATAACTTACCGGTAAACACGGTATTCGTCGAACGCCGGCCCACCGGCGAGGTTTACACGCCGGAACTCGCCAGGCTCTATCCCGACCGCGACTGGATTCTGACGCGCATTCTTTGGCTTTCCGGCTGCGAAATCGGATTCAACCGGCTGGGCAACGTTGATACCATGCGCCGTTGCATCTACATCCACGGCTCGCCGGATACGGTGGCAATGGGCAAGCCGGGGTCAATCGGCTGCATCCGCATGCGTAATTCGGATCTCATCGAGCTTTTTGACGGCGTAAGCCCGGGTACGCCGGTCGAGATCCGCGACCGCTGATTTTAGCCTGCTTTTTTAATTGTGGCGCAAAACCTTAAACCTTGATTATTTTTTGAAAAATACGACATTATGTACTGATATAGAATATATTGTGCGCTGCACAATGCCATGCTACACTTTTCCTGTCCAGGCGCTTACCTGAACTGATTTGAAGGGAAGGATAATGTGTATGAGACTGAAAAATAAGGTTTCCATCATTACCGGCGCTGGCCGCGGCATTGGCCGGGCAACTGCCGTCAAATTTGCCAAGGAAGGCGCCAAGGTCGTGGTATGTGACCTGACTCCCGAGTGGATAGATGAAACGGTGCAGGCCATTCAGGTCGCTGGCGGAGAGGCGGTGGGTTTTATAATGGATGTAAGAGACAAGACCAGCATCGAAAACATGGTCAAGGCGGTGATGGAGAAATACGGGCGCATTGACTGTCTCGTCAACAATGCCGGCATTGTCATGGACAGTCAGCTGAAAAACATGACTGAAGAACAATTCGACCAGGTGATCGAAATCAATCTTAAAGGCGTTTACAACTGCACCCGGGCGGTGGTGGACATCATGCTGCAGCAGAATTCCGGCGTCATTCTCAATGCCTCTTCAGTCGTCGGCCTTTACGGCAATTTCGGCCAGACTAATTATGCGGCAAGCAAATCCGGCGTGATCGGCATGGTAAAAGCCTGGGCGCGCGAACTGGGCAGGAATGGTATACGCGCGAATGCCATCTGTCCCGGTTTTATCAACACGCCGATTTTGAGCTCGATGCCGGACCGAGTGCTGAAAGCGATGGAAGAAAAAGTGCCTTTGGGCCGTCTCGGCAGTCCGGAAGAAATCGCCAACACCTACGCCTTCCTCGCCTCCGATGAGGCGAGCTACATCAACGGCGCGGTGATCGAAGTCAGCGGCGGCATGACGCTTTGAAACTGCCGCGCACCCCATTTACTTTGTTGCTCGGTCGCTCGACGCTCGCCGTACTTCAGTGTACTGTCTCGCACCTCACTTCTTCGCGTCGCGTAACTGGGGTTGCTCGCGACGTTTCAAAAACCGCTTGCTTACTTCTTAAATAGCGCTTCTAATTTACTTCGATCAGGATTGAGCACCACGCCTTTTTCGGTGATCAATCCCGTCACCAGTTCCGCGGGGGTCACATCAAACACCGGGTTGCGGATATTCACCCCTTGTGCCGCCCACCGCGTTTCGCGATAACCGCTTACTTCTTCAGCCGCGCGTTCTTCTATTGGAATGTCCCTGCCGCTTGCCACCTTGAGATCAATGCTGGAGAGCGGGCAGGCGACATAAAAAGGAATGCGGTGACGGTATGCCAGCACCGCCAGCATGTAAGTGCCGATCTTGTTCGCCACATCGCCGTTGGCCGCCACTCGGTCGGCGCCGACGATGATCACATCGATTTCCCCGCGGCTCATCAAGTGTCCCGCCATATTGTCGGTAATCAGCGTCGCGGGAATCTGCTCTTGAACCAGTTCCCAGGCAGTGAGCCTTGCGCCTTGCAGGAAAGGGCGCGTCTCGTCCACCACCACCGAAACTTTTTTGCCTGCTTCCATGGCGGAGCGAATCACACCCAGCGCGGTGCCGTATCCGGCAGTGGCCAGTGCGCCGGCGTTGCAATGGGTAAGGATTCTGGCCTCATTTTTTATAAGTTCAACTCCGTGTCGGCCGATGGCGCGATTAATGCGGATGTCTTCAGCCTGGACGGCCTGCGCTTCGCCCAGCAGTTTTTCCGCAATCAACGCGGGTTGCCGGCTTTTGGCCGAATTCCAGGTTTCGCGCATGCGCGTGAGCGCCCAAAACAGATTCACCGCGGTAGGGCGGCTCCCCGCGAGCAGGCGGAAACCCTGTTCCAATGCCGCTTCGAATTCTTTTGCCGGCAGATGTTTCAGCCGCAGCGCTTCAAGCGCGACACCATAGGCGGCGGCGCAACCGATGGCGGGCGCGCCTCTCACCACCATGTTGCGTATGCCGTCGGCGACGGCAGCGGCGGAATCGAAACTCAAGTATTCAAAGCGTTCGGGCAGGATGCGCTGGTCTATCATCTCCAGGCGGTTACCGCGCCAGCGCAGCGTTTCGACTTTGTCGGTTTGCATCAAATAACCCGCTCATTGCCGCCGTCTACGGGAACTTGCGCGCCCGTAGTCTTGGCAAACAGTGGGCCACACATTTCCGCCGCCAGCTCCGCCACATCGCGGCTGCTGACTTCTGTCTTGAGCACATTGTTTTTCCTGTATTGCTCTACGGTGAGGCCGTATTGGGCCGCGCGCGAAGCCAGCACCTCATCGCTCCAGATGGCGGTATCAAAAACGGCATTGGGATGTATGGTATTGATGCGGATGCCCTCCGCTCCCCATTCCAGCGCCGCCACCCGCGCCAATTGATTGAGCGCCGCCTTGGACGCGGAATAGGCAGCGGCCCCCGGGCCCGGCGCGGGGACGTTCTTCGAGCCGATGACCACCACCCGCCCGCCCTTGGGGGCGAGCTTGAGCAGGGGATGGCATTCGCGCATCAGCATCAGGTTGGCGTCGAGATTGACGTTCATCACCTTGCGCCATTCATCAGTTTTCAAGGCTTCGATGCGGCGGCTAGCAGGGAAAATTCCGGCATTGAGCACCAGCATGTCGAGCCCGCCAAATGCCCTGGCGCCGGCCTCCAGCGCTCCTGCCGCCGCTTTTTCGCTGGTGACATCGCAACGCAACCCCAGAAAATCGCTGCGCTGGTAAAGCGATTCAATCGCCGGATTCAAATCGAGCCCGATGACCGCGGCGCCGCGAGCCAGCAGCGAGTCCGCGCAGGCCCTGCCTATGCCGGAAGCGGCACCGGTCACTAGCGCGATTTCGCCGGCAAACACCGGGGGCTTGCCGCCTTTCTTCAGTTTCGCCTGTTCGAGGTCCCAGTACTCGACTTCAAATAATTCTTTTGCCGGAAGAGCGTGAAACCCGCCCAAAGCCGTCGCGCGCAAAATGACTTCAATCGTGTGCAGGTAAATTTCGGCGACGATTGCAGCATCTTTCGCCGTCTGCCCCACCGCGCCCAGGCCGAATTCGGAGTCCAGAATCACCCGCGGCGCGGGATCGAGCATGGTCTTCTTTTCCCTGGCGCCGCGCACATACCGATGGAAGTATTCCTTGTAGGATTTGGAATAGGCTGCAACGTCTCTTCCCACCATCGGGATGCGCTTGGTACGAATCACATGATCGGGCGTGGCCGGGCCTTGCTGGGAAATTTTCGCTACATCCTTGCGTTGAGCAAAAGCCAGCGTCCGGCTGTCGGTATAGGTGGCGAGAACCACCGAGAAGCCGGCGGCTTTCGAGATTTCTTTTCTTAGCGCAGCCAGGTCGAATCGCAGCGGCTTGGTGGAAGCGTTCATAAGGCGTGGGGCGGTGATTTTCCATGCGCCTTTTTTGGCCAGATATTTTTCCGCGCGTGAGACCAGCGCAACCATTCGCTCATAAGATTCCTTTGCGGTTTCGCCGAAGGAGAATATGCCGTGATTCAGCAGCACCATGCCTACAGTCTTGCGCGTGGACTCGCTGGCGAACCGCCTGGCGCAGACCCGCGCCAGGTCAAAGCCGGGCATGACATAAGGAATTACCACCACGCTGTCGCCGTAGATTTCCCGTATGTGCGCCTCACCGTTATCGGTATTGGTCACGGTAATCACCGCATCGGCGTGGGTGTGATCGACATATTTATAAGGGAGAATCGCGTGCAGGATGGTTTCGATGGAGGGTGCGGGGGCAGAAGCGCGAGTCAGGTGCGTTTTCAGCTCGTTCACCATTTGCGGATCGGACAGCGCATCAAGCCGAGCGAGCCGCAGCAAGTGCGGCATGCGTACCGGGGAGAAACCGGCTTCTTCTATAGTTTCCAGGTCCCAGCCGCTGCCCTTGACGTAGAGAATTTGTTCTTCCGCGCCGAGAATGTCGCACTCCTTGATTTTGACCGAAGTGTTACCGCCGCCGTGCAGCACCAGCGATTTGTCGCGCCCGAGCAGGCGCGAAGTATAAACGCGCAAGCCCAAATCACCCTTATGCTGCGCGGCTTCCTTGTCGTTCCACAAGTTTTTCATGGTTACCTGATTGCTAGTTTGTGCAATATTATATCGTTGGCCGGATGGGGATTCCGCAAAAAATGCAAGATTACCGAATACGCAAAGTGAGCTGGCAAGAAGCGCAGCATGAACTCAAGCGCGTCCGCGAGACGGTTTTCATCGTCGAGCAGAACGTTCCGGTCGAGCTGGAATGGGATGGGCTGGACCCGAAGGCGCGTCATGTTTTGGCGCAAAGCCGCGGCGGCGTAGCCATTGGCACGGCGCGCCTGCTCCACGATGGCCAAATCGGCCGCATGGCGGTATTAAAAGAGTGGCGGGGGCTAGGCGTGGGCAGCGCGCTGCTTGAAGCTCTTTTGCAAATAGCCAGAACCCGGGGATTCAGCAAAGTCTTCCTCAATTCGCAGACCCGCGCTGTCGCATTTTATTCCCGCCGCGGTTTCAAGGTGGCGAGCGGGGAATTCATGGACGCAGGCATACCGCATGTAAAAATGGTTCTGCATTTATAAAGGCGTAGAATCGATTAAGAACTCATGGTCCACGGTAGCGCCCTCGACGCCGGCCCGCTTAAAGGAGCGCTCGATGAGTTCGACCCGGTTGTTCGAATGGATAAAGAGCAGGGTGGAGGAACGCGTGCCGTACTCGGCGGTAGCGGTAAAAGCCGATGACAACCGTCGTTCCCATTCCAGCCCGATGCCGGTGTTCGGCAGCTCTATATCTTCCGGAACAAAGCGGTCGGCCAAAATGGAAAACAGCGCCTCGACAGAAAGCGGCGGCGGCGCCGAAAAAAACCGGATGAGCTGTTTCTTGCCGCGCTCCACCTTGGGCCAGGGCGTATCCAGCAGATGGTTGCTCAAGCCATACAACCCGGGAGCAAGTTTTTGCATTTTTCCGCCGCGATTCGAATAGTAGTAAACCTCTTTAATGTCCCCGACTATCAGGTTAAAGCCGTCGTATTCGGCGGCATGCTGCTGCAGCCGCTGTAAATAGTCCCTCGGTTTTTCTTTTCCCAGCAGATAATTGCTCACCAGCGCGCCGCGGGACGGCGCATTTTTCTTCAGGGCAAATCCCTGGCGAAAATTAGTGACGGCGGCAAAACGCCCGCTGCGCGTGACGCCGAGCCAGGTTCCGTGCTTCTGCAAGTCGCGGCCGCCGAGAACCTCCGGATGATCTTCCCAAAACGCCGCGGCCGCGGTGGAGCGCTCGTAGAATTCATCGCGATTGGCGACGAACAGCAAAGGCCAGTCCGGCGACAGCTTATAGGCGAGCAAAACGAGACACATGGTTAAAGGACAAAGCACTCGGTATGCCGTTGTGATCCCGCTTCCACAAATTGTTTCAGGTGGTATTTTTCGACAGCTTGCATCAGCGCATCTTCAAACGGACCGGATTCGGCGACATCTTCGTAGATTTCCATCCACAACAGCGAATCGTCGCGTTTCTTCAGCAGACGTCCGGCAACCCCGGTCTGTTTCCGCAAAGCGGTTTGCATGGCGTGAATACGGAGTTCCAGCGACGCAGCATGGGCCTGCTCCACCCGGTAATAAATGTAAAAATTGAGCGGCATTAAGGGAACCTCTGATTAAGTCCCACGCGGTTGCGACGGCGGCTTTCCGGGATGGGATGCGCGAAGCGAGGCGCAGCCAATGGCCATTCCCCTTGGCAAGCCGAGCGACAAAGCAGTCCGCCCGGAAAGGCGCCCCGAACTCGGTCTCGCGCAACGTGGTGCGGGCAGGGGCGCAAAGCTGCCGCAAGCAACACCGTAAAACGGGGTGCTCATGCTGCCGCTCCCGCACCCCCAGCTTCGCTTACCGTGTCGCGGCAGCCGTCCTGTCCGGGTTGCGGTAAAATGCGGTGTCTGCGTCGTTGCGCTCCTCGGTGTCGTAGTCCCGGCTACGACCTTCGTCGCGCGCCTTGCATCCATCCGCATTTTACCTGCAACGCAATTCGCGGAGGACCTAATCAGAGGTCCCTAGGTAAATAGGGCAGGGGCAACAATTTCAAAGCGGCGCCGTCCACGGATTTCCAGCGTACCTCGCCACTTAGCGCACTGCTGATTTGCACGACAGCCAGCACATCATAACCGCCTTCAGGCGCCGCTGCGGCGTTCACTATCATTCCGCTCGCCTGGCCTTCGATATCCTTGCTGAGAAGCTCGTCGCCCGGTTGCGGCGAAGCTTCAATGTCCACGTGAGCCCAATACATGCGCCGCTTGAGCAAACCCAGGTGCTGGATGCGCGCGACAATTTCTTGCCCCGGATAGCAACCCTTATTAAAACTCACCGCGCCGAGGAGTTCCAGGTTCGCCATTTGCGGCACAAATTGCTCCTGGGTTGCCGCGGTAATCACCGGAACGCCATCGCGGACGTTGAGCCAGTCCCAGCAGGCGCTGCCCGCCGACTTTGCTTCGGTACGCAGGGCATCCCACAGTTTCGCCGCTCCCTGGTGCGGGACAATTATTTCGAAACGATTGGGAGACAGGCGAATCAAGGTCGCCGCCTTCTCGCGAACCACGCTCAGCCTGGCTGGGGGCAGGCTGCCGAGGTGTTTTTTCACCAATGCTTCGGCCTGAACGCCGGCGAGTCCCAGACGGACATGGCTGTCGCTGACGTTGCTGATTTTCACTTTGGAGCGCAGCACGAATTTGGTGAGACGATTTTGAATGGATTCGAGCAAACCGGCATGAAGCTGGGCAAAAAAACCTTCATTGGATTGCCAGAGCAGAAAATTCGCCAGCATACGTCCCTTGGCCGTACAGTAGCTGCTGTATTGGGCGGCGGCAAGATGAATTTTTTTGACGTCGCTGGAAAGCTGGGCGTGCAAAAAAGCCTGGGCCTCGTCTCCCGCAAACAGGAGCAGACCGTATTGCGAAAGGTCGCATAGGACTGTGCCATCCCGTGCGGTGCGCAGCTCGGCGCGCAGGTCGCCGAAATCACGGGCTGTGTCATCGGTCAGATTGGCGCCGGTGTTGCGCAGATGGGTTTCCCATATGGCGTGCATGGATGAAGAGGGTTTCCGCTTTTTCGGATTTGGCAGCCGTTATTCTAGCGGGTCTGCCGCTTGTGGGGAGTTTTCTCTTTCATTGTGACGCGACCCTTTTTGCGTTATCATATTCGCTACTGTTACTGGCCATTTCATGACCAAGTATATTTTTGTAACTGGCGGCGTGGTCTCCTCCCTGGGTAAAGGGATCGCCGCCGCCTCCCTCGCAGCCATCCTCGAATCACGCGGCATCAAAGTCACTCTCCTCAAGCTCGACCCGTACATCAACGTTGACCCCGGCACCATGAGCCCGTTCCAGCACGGAGAGGTGTTCGTGACCGAGGACGGCGCGGAAACCGATCTCGATTTGGGCCACTACGAGCGCTTCGTCAACGCCAAGATGAGCAAGCGCAACAATTTCACCGCCGGCCAGATTTACGAGAGTGTGATTAAAAAAGAGCGCCGCGGCGAATATCTGGGCCGCACCGTGCAGGTGATTCCGCACATCACCGACGAAATAAAATCCTTCATCGCCAAGGGCGCGCAGGGCGCGGAAGTCGCCATTGTTGAGGTCGGCGGCACGGTGGGCGATATCGAGTCGCTGCCGTTCCTCGAGGCCATCCGCCAAATGGGGCTGGAGCTGGGGCGCGACAACACCTGCTACCTGCATTTGACGCTGGTGCCTTTCATCAAGTCGGCGGGGGAGATGAAGACCAAGCCGACGCAGCATTCGGTGAAAGAACTGCGCGAAATCGGCATCCAGGCCGATGCGCTACTATGCCGCTCCGACCGGCCGATACCCGAGGACGAGCGCAAGAAAATCGCGCTCTTTACCAACCTGCCGCCCAACGCGGTGATTTCGGTGTGGGACGTGGATTCCATCTACGAGATTCCTTACATGCTGCACCAGCAGATACTGGATGAAATCGTCTGCCACAAGCTGCAAATCCTCGCCAAGCCGGCCGACCTCAGGATCTGGAAACGCCTGATTGACGCGCTGGAACATCCGCAGCACGAAGTCACCATTGCCATGGTCGGCAAATACGTGGACCTCACCGATTCCTACAAGTCACTCAACGAAGCCCTGGTGCATGCCGGTATCCACACCCGCTCCAAAGTGAAAATCCAATATGTGGATTCCGAAGCGATCGAGAAAGAAGGCACCGATTGCCTGAAAAAAGTGGACGCCGTGCTGGTTCCCGGCGGCTTTGGCAAACGCGGCGTGGAAGGCAAGATCAAGGCGATTCGCTACGCGCGGGAAAATAAAATTCCCTATCTGGGCATCTGTCTTGGCATGCAACTGGCGGTCATCGAGTACGCGCGGCACCAAGCGGGGCTCGCCCAGGCCAACAGCACCGAATTCGAGCCCGATACGGCGCAGCCGGTGATAGCCTTGGTTACGGAATGGCAAAATCACGATGGAAAAGTCGAGCGCCGCGACGCCCATTCCGATCTCGGCGGCACCATGCGCCTGGGCGCGCAGACCGCGGATATCATTTCCGACACCCTGGTGCAGCGTATTTACAATAGCAATATTGTCAGCGAACGGCACCGCCACCGCTATGAAGTGAACAATTTCTATCTGCCGAAGCTCGAAGCTGCGGGGCTGAAAGTCGCGGCGCGCACCAAGGCCGGGCAGCTGTGCGAGATGATAGAGCTTCCCGACCATCCTTGGTTTGTCGCCTGCCAGTTCCACCCCGAATTCACGTCCACCCCCCGTGCCGGTCACCCCTTGTTCACGGCCTTCATCGAGGCGGCATTGCATCACTCCGGCGCGTTTACCGAGAGCGAAGGCGCCAAACAGCTGAGCGTGGCTCGATGAAGCTCTGCGGCTTCGACGCCGGTCTGGATAAACCACTCTTTTTGATAGCCGGCCCGTGTGTTGTTGAATCGCGGCAGATGGCTCTCGATACCGCCGGTGCGCTCAAGGAAATCTGCAGGGAAGCGGGCGTGCCGTTGATTTTCAAATCATCTTATGACAAAGCCAATCGCAGCTCAGGAAAATCATTTAGAGGCATTGGGATAGATAAGGGTCTTAAGATTCTGGATGAGGTTAAAAACCAGATCAAAGTCCCGGTTTTGACCGATGTCCATGAAGCTGCCGATGTGGCGCAGGTCGCTGCCGTGGTTGATGTACTGCAAACCCCCGCGTTTCTATGCCGTCAAACCGATTTCATCCACGCCGTGGCTGCAACGGGCAAGCCGGTCAATATTAAAAAAGGCCAATTCCTTTCCCCCGGCGAAATGAAGAACGTGGTGGACAAAGCCAGAGAGGCGAGCGGCAAGGACAATATCATGGTGTGCGAGCGCGGCGTGTCGTTTGGTTACAATAATCTGGTTTCCGACATGCGCTCGCTCATGATCATGCGTGAGACCGGCTGCCCGGTGGTGTTCGATGCGACGCATTCGGTGCAATTGCCGGGCGGACAGGGCAATAAAAGCGGCGGGCAACGCGAATTCGTTCCGGTGTTGGCTCGGGCGGCGGTGGCAAGCGGCATTGCCGGGATTTTCATGGAAACGCATCCGGATCCGGACCAGGCCTTGTCCGACGGCCCCAACGCCTGGCCGCTAAAATACATGCGGGAACTGCTGCAAACGCTGAAAGCACTGGACGAGTTGGTGAAGCGCCGCGGCTTTGCCGAACAGGCGTTAACCGAGAAAACAATCAAACCAACGAGGTCAAGCAAATAATGAGCGCCATTGTCGATGTGGTAGCAAGAGAGATACTCGATTCGCGCGGAAATCCCACGGTGGAAGCCGACGTGCTGCTGGAATCCGGCGTGCTGGGGCGCGCCGCCGTGCCATCGGGAGCTTCCACCGGAACCAAGGAAGCGATGGAACTGCGCGACGGCGACAAGAAGCGTTATTTCGGCAAAGGCGTGCTGAAAGCGGTCGAGCACATCAACACCGAAATCTGCGAGGCCATCATCGGGCTGGACGCCACCGAGCAAAGCTTCATTGACCGCACGCTGATTGATCTTGACGGCACGGAAAACAAGTCCCGCCTGGGGGCAAACGCGATACTCGCGGTTTCAGTGGCGGTGGCCAAGGCGGCGGCGGAGGAAGCGGGGCTGCCGCTTTACCGCTATTTCGGCGGGTCGGGGCAGATGCAGATGCCGGTGCCGCAGATGAACGTGATTAACGGAGGGGTGCACGCCAACAACAACATCGATCTGCAGGAATTCATGCTGATTCCGCTCGGCGCGAAG
This sequence comes from Burkholderiales bacterium, assembly GCA_035543335.1. Lineage (NCBI taxonomy): Bacteria > Pseudomonadati > Pseudomonadota > Betaproteobacteria > Burkholderiales > Burkholderiales bacterium. The sequence goes on along the minus strand of DASZZH010000003.1, from coordinate 43,115 downwards.
AGCTTCCGCGAAGCGCTGCGCTACGGCGCCGAAGTGTTCCATACGCTGAAAAAACTCTTGGATGAAAAAGGCATGCCGACCACCGTGGGCGACGAAGGCGGCTTTGCGCCAAGTCTTCCAAACAACGAGGCGGCGCTCAAGCTGATCGTCGAAGCTATCGAGAAAGCGGGCTATCAGCCGGGCGCGGATGTGGCGATCGGCCTGGATTGCGCGAGTTCCGAGTTTTTCAATGAGGGCAAGTACCAGTTGAAATCGGAAAAGTTGACCTTGAACTCCAAGCAGTTCAGCGATTACCTCGCTGCCTGGACCGACAAATATCCCATCATCAGCATCGAGGACGGCATGGCGGAAACCGACTGGGACGGCTGGCGGACGCTGACCCGCCGGCTGGGCACTTCGGTACAGCTGGTCGGCGACGATATTTTTGTCACCAACACCAAAATCATTGCCGAGGGCATCAAGCAGGGAATCGCCAATTCGATATTGATCAAAATCAACCAGATTGGCACGCTGACCGAGACTTTCGCGGCGATCGAGCTTGCCAAGCACTCCGGCTACACCGCGGTAGTGTCGCACCGTTCGGGCGAAACCGAGGACACCACGATTGCCGACATCGCGGTGGCGACCAACACCATGCAAATCAAGACCGGCTCGCTGTCGCGCTCGGACCGGCTCGCCAAGTACAACCAGTTGCTGCGGATTGAAGAGGACCTCGGCGACAGCGCGGTCTATGCCGGTCGCGGCGCCTTTTACCAACTGCGCAGATGAAATTCGTCACCCTGATCCTGATTGCCCTGATCGCCGTGACTCAATATCCGCTGTGGCTCGGCAAGGGAAGCTGGCTCAGGGTATGGGAAATCGACCGGCAGCTCAAGGAGCAACGGGCCACCAATCAGAAACTGCAGGCGCGCAACGGCGCGCTGGACGCCGAGGTACGCGATCTCAAGCAAGGTTTTGAAGCCATCGAGGAACGTGCGCGCTCTGAACTCGGCATGATCAAGCAGGACGAAATCTTTTTCCAGATCCTGGACGAGCCCCAGCAAAAATCCCGCAAGTAGAACAATACCAAATCACTGCCGGGTCATTGCGAGTTCTGCGACGGGCTCGTTTGTTTGTCTCCCTTCTTAAGGCGGGGCGGCTGCGCTTATCTGGGCTGATCGCTCTTCATGCTCCCTGGCTGGCCTAACGGGATAAGTTAAGTTAATAATTTAGTCTTATCACTAAGTCGCTAAATTATTGGAAAATACCCTTCGCAGGAGATACAATGGACGAATCTGCGGGCAGGCGCGTTTATTTGGCATTATGCGCTGCCCAACGAGCTAAACTGGATTAAACACATGAGCACACCGCTGGTATTGACGCTTGATGTCGCCGGCCTTCCGCGTCGCTGGATCGACACGCAGGAGGCGGTGCTGTATTACGCGCGCGAACTGGTGACCTGGTCCATCGGCGATCCGGTGTGCGTGTACCACGGCGGCATTTCTCGGCTCACCGGCAAGCGTTCGGAAATCGCGCCGCGTCCCATCATCGCGGTCGAAGGCAAAATGCACACCGGACATTTCGAATGCGAGCCGTGGCTTAATCGCGAAACGTTGTTCCGCCGCGACCGGCAGATGTGCGCCTATTGCGGCGGCCGGTACCACGCGCACGAACTCACCAAGGACCACGTGACACCGACTTCGCGCGGCGGCGCGGATCGCTGGACCAATGTGGTCACCGCCTGCCGTATGTGCAACGAAGTCAAGTCCAATCGCACGCCGGAAGAGGCGAGGATGAAGTTGTTTTACGTGCCTTACGCGCCTAATCGCTATGAAGGCATGATTCTGGCGAACCGCCACATCCTCGCCGACCAGATGGATTATCTTCTCGCCCACGTTCCAAAATACAGCAGGCTCTGGGTCGGCCGGGCGTAGTCCCGTCATGCAACACGCGGCGCAAATCCGGATGTGGACCGATGGCGTCCCTGTCGAAGCGGAAGCCTTGCGCCAGCTTGAAAACATGGCGAAGCTGCCGGTGCTCGCCGGGCACATCGCGGTGATGCCCGATGTGCATTTGGGCAAAGGCGCGACCGTCGGCAGCGTGATCCCCACCAAAGGCGCGATTATTCCCGCGGCAGTCGGCGTGGATATCGGCTGCGGCATGGTGGCAACACGCACGCGTCTGCAGGCAAACGATCTACCAGACAGCCTGGGAAAAATCCGCTCAGCGATTGAAGCCGCGGTTCCAGTCGGCTTCAATGCGCACCGCGCGCCGCTGCAGATCGAAGGCAAGGGCGCCTTACTCAAGCAAAGACCAAAAGAAATTCATCGGCGCTTTGAGCGGCTTGGGATTTTGTCCCGCGTCAGGCGACTCGATGAAAAACGCATCTGGTGCCAAATGGGCACATTGGGCGGCGGCAATCATTTCATCGAGTTGTGCCTCGACGAGCAGCAAAACCTGTGGGTCATGCTGCATTCGGGCTCGCGCAATATCGGCAAGACGCTTGCGGATGTAGCGATTTCCGATGCCAAGCAGTATGCCGCGCGCATGCACCATCAACTTGCCGACCGCGATCTCGCTTGGCTTGACGAAGGCACGAAGGAATTTGCCGATTACGCCGAAGCGCTCACCTGGGCGCAGGATTACGCGGCGCTCAACCGCGAGCTGATGCTGCGGCAGATTTTGTGCGCGCTCGAGCGTTTTTTCGGCGAACGCATTGCAACCGGCGAAATGGCGGTGAACTGCCATCACAACTATGCCAGTATCGAAGAGCATTACGGCCGGAAAATCTGGATTACGCGCAAAGGCGCGGTGTCGGCACGCGCGGGCGAGTTCGGCATCATTCCCGGCTCGATGGGCACGCGCTCCTACATCGTGCGCGGCAAGGGCAACCCGGAATCCTATTGCTCCTGCAGCCACGGCGCCGGCCGTCGCATGTCGAGGGCCGAGGCCAAGCGCAGGTTTTCGCGGGCCGATCTGGAGATGCAAACGCAAGGCGTGGAATGCCGCAAGGACGGCGGGGTGCTGGATGAAATTCCCGGCGCGTACAAGGATATTGATGCGGTGATGGCCGCGCAATCCGAACTGGTCGAGGTTGTGCATACTCTCAAGCAAGTCTTGTGCGTCAAAGGATGATGGGAGAAGTCTGATGAAACGAATCAACAAAATTGTTTTTTTCCTTGCGGCAATGGTCATCGGTCTTGCTGCTTGCCAGCAGTCAAGCGATACCGCACCCAAAACTCAAACGCAAACGGCGGCTCCCGCACCGGCACCAACGCGAGCAGCGGCCAAAACAGACGAACCGCTTTATACGGTAACGGACGGCGACAAAGTTGATGCCAAAACGCTGGAAGGCTGGAAATCCTGGCGCGCGATGGCCTGCGAACGCTGCCATGGCGCGCAACAGCAAGGGCTGGTTGGTCCTTCGCTCATTGACGCGCTCCAGCGCCTCACCAAGGAGCAATTCAAGGAAGCGGTCCTGAACGGCAGGCCAGGAACGGCGATGCCGCCGTACAAGGACTCGAAAACCGTCACCGATAACATTGACAACTTGTACGCCTATCTCAAGGGCCGTTCAGACGGGGCCATCAAACCGGGGCACCTTCACCCGATCCAGAATTAATCCCCAACAAGCATCATCAACCCGCGCTTTTGCCGCGGGTTGGTTTTGTGGGCAGTAAACGCAGGTAAGGTTACCTGGGGCAAGGCCAAGCCGCCCGTTCACGTCTGCGAGCGGATCCCGCAATTGTGGATAGCACTGATTTACGTGGAACATTTTCCTAAAATATTTGAAAAAATGAGCTACTATAAACAGAAAAGGAGAGGGGGTGTTTCTGTAACCAAGCAAAACTGCCCCGAATCGCAGTATAGGGTAACAAGCACTCGCCACGCTGGCCGGTCAAGAGCGGCCATATGAGGGGAACCGAAGCATGGCCGGAACTTACAACACCTGGCTGGTAATTCTTTCGATAGTGGTTGCGGTCATCGCATCCTACGTGGCGCTTGACCTGGCCTCGCGCATCGCCGCATCAACGGGAAGCAAGACAGCGCGGTATTGGCTCGCCGGGGGCGCGCTGTCCATGGGAACCGGCATCTGGTCGATGCACTTTATCGGCATGCTGGCCTTTCGTTTGCCGATACCGATGTCATACGACATCCCCATCACGCTGCTGTCGCTGCTGATTGCGGTCATCGTGTCGGGATTCGCGCTGTTTACGGTGAGCCATGGCACCTTAAGCATGCGCCGGCTGTTGGGCGCCGGCTTGCTCATGGGCATTGGCATCGCGTCAATGCACTATACCGGGATGGCGGCGATGCAAATGAAGCCGCCGATACGCTATGACTCGTTCCTCTTCAGTCTCTCCATTCTGATCGCCATGGCGGCCTCACTGGCCGCTTTGTGGATCGCTTTTCAACTGCGCTCGGAGACGATCTTGTCGGCGTTCTGGAAGAAAGCCGGCAGCGCGCTCGTCATGGGCGCCGCAATCTCCGGGATGCACTATACCGGCATGGCAGCCGCGATCATTGCACCGAACAGCATCTGCACCGTGAGTCCGCAGGACATCAATAACGTCTGGCTCGCCGGCGCCATCGGAGGATTTACTTTCATGTTCTTGACGACGACCCTGCTGATTTCGGTGTTCGACGCCAGGCTCGCCGACCGCTCGGCGAAGCTTGCCGAAACACTGCGCCGGGCGAATGTTGTCTTGGAAACGCGCAGCGCCGAACTCTCCCGCGCCAACGCGCTGCTGCAGCAGGAAATGCAGGAACGCATGCAGGTGGAAAACGCTCTGCGGGAAAGCGAGGAACGCTACCGCCAGTTGGTGGAACTCTCCCCTGACGCAATTTTAATCCAGAGCGAAGGCCGGTTTACCTTTGTCAACAGCGCGTGCGTGAAACTGCTGGGCGCAGCCACTCCTGATGAACTCATCGGCAAGCCGGTTCTCGATATCGTTCACCCGGATTACCTGGAAACCGTCGTGGAGCGTATGCGCCAAATCAGGGAAGAAAACCGCACGGTGCCGCCACTTGAAGAAAAAATGCTCAGGCTTGACGGCAAGGCAGTGGATGTCGAAGTAACTGCTTCACCTTTCACATATAAGGGCAAACCCGGTGCGCAGGTGGTGATGCGCGACATTACCCGACGCAAGCGGGCGGAAGAGGAAATCCGCAGTACTCAGACCTTCCTCAGTTCCATCGTCGACAATATTCCCAACATGATTTTCGTCAAGGATGCCAAGGATCTGAAATTTGTGCGTTTAAACAAGGCCGGCGAGCAACTGACCGGTTATTCGGAGAAAGAATTGCTGGGCAAGAGCGACTACGACTTCTTTCCGAAGGAGCAGGCCGACTTCTTTACCGGCAAGGATCGGGAGACCCTGCGAATCGGCAAGCATGTTTTCATTGTGGAAGAACCGATAAAAACCAAGGATGGCACGAAAAAGATACTGCAAACTAAAAAAATGCCCATTCTCGACGAAAACGGAAATCCACAATACCTGCTCGGCATTTCAGAAGACATCACCGAGCGCAAGAAAGCCGAAGAACAACTGACCTATCTCGCCCAGTACGACTCGCTGACCGGGCTGCCCAACCGCAACCTGTTCCGCGACCGGCTGTCGCTCACCATGGCGAGGGCCAAGCGCGATGGGAAAATGCTGGCGCTGATGTTCCTCGATCTTGACCGCTTCAAGGAAATAAACGATACGCTGGGACATACGATTGGGGACGAGGTACTGCAAGCCACCGCCGGTCTTCTCAGAGAATCGCTGCGGGACGTGGATACCATCGCCCGCCTGGGAGGCGACGAGTTTACCATCATACTGGAAAACATTACCCATGAAGACCAGGTAACTACGGTGGCAGAAAAGATTCGAAAAGCTTTCGCCGATTCGATCGTCATCCAAGGACGGGAAATCTTCGTTACCGCCAGCATCGGAATTACCCTCTATCCACGCGATGCGGAAGACATCGATGCGTTACTGCAAACCGCCGACATTGCCATGTATCGCGCTAAAGAGGAAGGGCGCAATACCCACGAGTTTTATGCCCATGAGATGAATGCCCAGGCCGCCGAACGTCTCGACATGGAAAACCTGCTGCGGTATGCCATCGACCGCCAGGAATTACTGCTGCATTACCAGCCCCAAGTGGAGATAAAAAGCGGAGAAATCGTCGGCACGGAAGCATTAATCCGCTGGAATAGCAAGGAGCTGGTCTCGTTCCGCCAGCCCGGTTTATCCCGTTGGCGGAGAAAACCGGGTTGATCATTCCCATCGGCGAATGGGTATTGAAAACCGCCTGCGCCCAAAACAAGGCGTGGCAGGATCAAGGAATCCCGCCGTTGCTGATGTCGGTCAATCTTTCGCCACGCCAGTTGCGGCAAAAAAACCTGGTGGAAATGATAGCCGAGGTGCTGGACAAGACCGGCCTCGCCCCCCGTTTTCTGGAGCTCGAAATCACCGAGGGCGTGATTATGCATCATGCCGACAAAGCCATTGCCATACTGCAGCAGCTCCATCAGCTCGGCGTGCAGCTTTCGGTTGACGATTTCGGCACCGGTTACTCGAGTTTGGCTTATCTCCAGCGCTTTCCGGTGCACAGACTCAAGATCGACCAGTCGTTCGTGCGCGACCTCATCTCCGACGCCGACGATGCCAGCATAGTCAAAGCCGTAATTGCCATGGCAAAAAGTCTCGGGCTCGAAGTGGTTGCGGAAGGAGTGGAAACCAAGGAACAACTTGCCTTCCTGTCAAAATTCCACTGCGATGAGTATCAGGGTTATTATTTCAGCAAGCCGGTACCAGCGGAAGAGTTTGTCCGGTTATTGCAAACACGGCGTCGGGCAGGCGCCGTCTGATACAAATTGGTTTTTTTAACGTCAACTTTAGCCCGCCCTCACTCGCCAGCGCTCGCCGAGATCGCCGTGAGAATTCTTTTTTACAAAATACCCAGTCTAAAGCCAGTTCCCTCGCAGTTGCAGCACAGTATTGTGTAATCTCTCCAGGGTGACCTCATGTGGTAGCACGGGCGGCGCAGCTACCAGACTGATACGGGAAAATATGCGCCGTGCAATGCGTACCCATCGTGTCATCGCCGGGCCTTCGTGCCGGGAAAAGAAGCTTCCCCAGAGACCGCGTAATGCGAGCGGCACAATGGGTACCGGAGTGCGTTCAACGATGCGCGTTACCCCGAGTTTGAATGGGTTTAGCTGGCCGTCATTGGTGATCTTACCTTCAGGAAAAATACCAATCAGATCCCCTTCAATCAGTGCATGGGCAATCTCATCATAGGCCAACTGGAGTGCGCTAGGATTCTCGCGAGCGGGCGCAATTGGGATTGCACGGCCGGTACGGAATATAAAGTCGAGCACAGGAATTTTAAAAATCTGATAATCCATTACAAAACGTATCGGGCGTGGACAGGCGGCGGCAATCACTAGCGCGTCTACGTAACTTACGTGGTTGCATATCAGAATTGCCGGTCCCGACTCAGGAATATGTTCGAGTCCTGATTTTTCCAGGCGGTAAACCGTGTGTACTAGCAGCCAGATCAGGAATCGCATCAAGAATTCAGGAACCAGGGTATAGATGTAAATTCCGACAACTGCATTAAAGAAGGCGGTAGCCAGCAGCAGTTGCGGAATGGTAAGCCCAGAGTTAAGCAGTGCAATCGAAATCCCCGCCGCAAACACTACAAAGAGCGCATTCAAAATATTGTTGCCTGCGATGATGCGAGAGCGATGACTGGCTTCCGAGCGGGTTTGGATAAGCGTGTATAGGGGGACGATGTAGAAGCCGCCGAATATGCCAATCAGGCTTAGGTCTGTGAGGATGCGCCAGTGCATGGGTTCACGTATAAAATTCAATACTCCCACCGGCGCATGGGCGGGCAAGGCCGCGCTTGCGAAGTAGAAATCGATTCCGAAAAGCGTAAGCCCGATCGAACCAAACGGGACTAATCCAATTTCAACCCTCCGTCCTGAGAGCCTCTCGCACAGCAGCGAGCCCGCGCCTATTCCGACGGAGAATGTAGCGAGTAACAAGGTCACGACTTCCTCAGTGCCAAACAGTATGTTCTTTGTGTAGCCGGGAAATTGAGTCAGATAGACCGCACCGAGAAACCAGAACCATGAGATGCCGAGTACCGACAGGAATACCGTGCGGTTCCCCCGCATAAATTGCAGGATCCGCCAGGTTTCGGAGAGCAGATTCCAGTTGATCTCCAGCTTTGGCGCGGGCGCAGGGGAAAAGGGTATCCAGCGGCTTGCCAGATAACCCAAGGCTGCTAACGATAGTATGGTGGCTGATATGGTTACTGTAGATTCTCGGGCAATCAGAAAGCCTCCTAGCAACGTGCCCAGCAAAATGGCGAGGAAGGTTCCCATTTCCACAAGGCCATTGCCCCCTATGATTTCCTCTTGTTTTAAATGCTGGGGAATAATCGCGTACTTCACAGGTCCGAAGACGGTAGAGTGAAGACCCAAAAAAAATAGGGCGGTCATTAACAAAGTGAGATTGCGCCAGTAAAGACCTATTGCACCCAGCATCATGATGCAAATCTCCGCGAGCTTTATCAGGCGGATGAGATTTGATTTTTCATATTTGTCTGCCAGCTGTCCGGCGATCGCGGAAAACAGGAAGAACGGCAAGATGAAAAGCCCTTGAGCCAGATTGGGGAGTGTGTTTTCATTTAAGGTACTTAGACTTGCTGCGTGGAACGTTACCAAGATGACCAAGGCGTTTTTGAAGACATTATCGTTAAACGCGCCCAGGAACTGAGTTAGGAAAAATGGCAGGAAGCGTTTTTGTTTGAGCAGTTGGAATTGGTTGGGCTGACTCATGTATATAGTTTTCTGCAGAGGTCTTCTGCGATTGACAATTTCGCGGGCGGCCGTCTTCCAGGAGAGCCGGTGCTTCGCTCACATGCACATGATACGGTGGCCCCTCGACTTCTGCGATTTTATGCTTCAGAAGCTAGAAGAGGCAATTACGACAGAGGAGAGGTAGGGTAATGCCGAATGATGCTTGCTAGACTAAGGGCAGCAATAACCCTTATATTCTGACAAACTCCGAATTAGTCTCACCAGCTGAGTCCGCTTAGTGCAGTCCATACCGCGCCTTGGGTCGTTTTTGCCTCTAACCAGGTTGCATGGACCTCGATAACCTCAATGCTGGCATTCTCCAGTATTTTGGCGTATCCCTCCATGTTTTTGACCTGAACGCACTCCGGCTTTCGACAGTAATACTGCGCTTGCGAAATGCTCAGTTTGTAAAGTGCTGTTTTAACGTTTGGGGTCAACATGAGGGCGCCTGGTTGCTGGTAATGATCTTAAGTATAGCGACTCTTGGTTCGCCCTGTTCCTCATTCTTAAATTGTCGGGGCATTAACACTTTAATTGCTCCGATTTCTGTCTTGCCATAGTTTTTCAGGGCACTTGGGATCAATCTTGCGGAGTTGAGCGTGCATCGCCTCACACCGAGATTTCATTTCCGGCAGAGGGGGACACATATAAACCGCTAACTGATAATCGCAATCGAAATAATCAAGGCGCTCATTGAAGACGCGAACGGCTGACGCCAACTCCCGCCTTAACCACCAGATTTTGAATGCACCAGCCATGTTCTTGCCTCAGATTACTACAAGAGAAATCTTGTCTTGGACTTGAGACAGGGACGAGGAGAGGGAAGAGGCCGAAGCACTGAAGAAGCGTCGGCTGGATCGATATCCGGGTCAGAACCCCAGAGCAAAACAACATCACCTAGGGCCCGGGTATTGTAATACCCCGTCTCGGCCCAATTTCATGAACTTACGTAAACAAGCTACACCCTTGGTGATGAAAGTCAAATAGAAAAATGAGGGTGTGCAGATTCTTAATATCCCGTTTGAAACCATTGCTGAAATTATCACGTTAGGGGGTGATGTGTTAATTTCACGGCGTTTTGACCCGCGATTTTTAACTTGCGTGACCCACCATAGGGTGGTCTGAAACGCTTCTTTCCGCCGAGCCTACAAAACATTGCAGTGGGTCATAGCTTGGTGAAAAAGTTGCTCCAACCGGGGCGGCTCAGCTGCCTCGCCCCCAACCTACAAGGTGAGGTGGTTTAATGAGGGACTACTTCCGGTGTTTCTCGATCCCGTCTACTTCACAGCGGCCCCATATGCGGCGAGTATAATGGCCTAAGATATTCCAAAAGGAGGGATAGCAATGGGCACGGGAATGGCAACCGACGAAGTGACCGACATCATCGCCAACATCGAAATGCAGCGACAGGAAATGGTAAAGGAGGCCGGTCTCGCGGCGGCGTGTAGCGCGGCGCTTCGCAAGTTGCACGAACTCCTTGACCGTGAGAAGGAAGCATTACAGCTACACGGCTCAAGCACTCAACATCCAGCGAACATTGAAGCCGTGATGATCGAGATCAAGAGAGTGAAGAAATTGGCCGGCATCATGAGCCAAGGCTCAATCCCCAAGAGCGCGCGCCTTGGGCAGCGGCAAGTGTCGTGGCAAAACGGGCCACAAAATCCTTCTAGAAATCGGGGCCGCAGGACGATGGGGCGAGGCAGCGGTCGTTAGCCAGTTACCGAGAGTTGCCGTTGAGTGCAGTCCAGAGTTGTGGCTCCCCAACCAGGGCAAATCTGGGCACTCTTGGGTATTGACGGTGCAGCTAATTTAACGAATCGCTTCACTGGGGCGCACGAGCAAATTCGTACGCGCCCGCGTGCAAGCGACGCCCGTTGAGCTGGTACGTTAGGGAAGTCTTAGCCGCTCCTGCCAGTGCCCAGATTTGCCCTGGTTGGGGAGCCACAGAACAGGTTCATGGAAAACACGGATAGTGTGCGGGGGTGATTTTCATGAAAACCTCTGCAGCGATGGTCGGGAAAAAAACCGGGCACCCCAATGTTTGTAGGTGCCCTTGTCAAAGCCGGATTACTTCTTTCAAGCGGCTGAGTAACTGCAGCGCTTATTCCTTAGTTTTGTGTCAGCACGATGCGCAGCGCTGAGCGTTAGCGACAGGCTCACTTAATCTCCCAGGTTGTGTTGTGCGGAATGTCCATCGCAGTATAGCCGCCGGGACCAGCCAGTGGAGGCATTGCGATACAAGCAAATGGCTCACTCCCAGTGATTCCCGCGTATTTGCCGGTGCCGCCCGTGATGATATGGGTGCCACAATTCCTTTTCGGCTGCGACTTGTCGACGTCGCGAGTATCAAAGGTCGAGAAAATCTTGTCACCGTCGCTATCGACCAACACGCAGGCACCGTCAATGTATTTCTTGTCGCCCGACGCAACGCTCAGCGCTGCGCACTGTGCTGACATCTTGTCGAGCATCTTCTCTCCCTTCATGTTTTCGGTGGTTCCGACCGCCTCCAGCGCGGTGGCCGTACCGAGGCCGGGAATGTCAATGCTCATCAAAGGCCGAAAAATGAAGTGCGTCACGTAGGGCGTGGTCCCCTTCTTTGGTATCGGGTCTGCTAGGACGACCCCGGGCGCAAGGGCCATGAGTGCCCCAGAGAAAAGGGCTATTTTGATAAATTTGCTGGTCATTTCGGTCTCCTTCTTTCATAACACGTGTTTTGGGGTAGCTATTCGGGTCAGCCGATGGCTGCGACAGCCGAGGGGCGACACATATCGACTTTCCCGTTCAAGCTTTTTTACACCTAAATATGAAAGTCTAGCTAAAGGGGGCGGTTTGTCCTAGTATTTAACAGTAAGTAACAGTAACAGAACCCAAGTGGACTCCACTCTTAGATAAACAGCGATGGAGCTTTTCACCAGTCAACTCGGGCACATAACCCATACCCTTGATGCACGGGCTTGCACGAGTGGCATCCAGCGCAAGCAATGGCAAGGCGGTACAGATGGACCAACCGGCGGTCAATTGGACCGAGACACAGACTGCGGTGATCCGAACTCAGCTTAATCGGATCCTCGCAAGTCCCGAGTTTGCGCAATCTAAACGCCTGTGCCGGTTCCTGCAGTTTATCGTCGATAGGGCATTGGACGGTGGTACCAATTACCTTAAGGGTTACACCATCGCCGTGGAGGTCTTTGAACGGCCTGCCACTTTTGATCCCACCGTCGACCCCGTCGTCCGCGTCATGGCCAGCCGCATGCGCGCAAAGCTCCACGAGTACTATGACAGCGAGGGGTGCGAGGACCTGATTGAGATCGACGTGCCGAAGGGATCCTATACGCCCAAGATCGCTTTCCGACAAGCGAGCGTGTCTGCAGCGGCGCCCGGGGAGACGATAGTTCAGGGCCGCGAGCAGATGGCCCGTCCAGCTTCGGCGCTCTTGCGCTCAACCGAGGACCAACCATCGCTCGCAGTGATGCCCTTCGTCAACATAAGCGCCGATCCCAAGCACGAATACTTCGCGGACGGCATTACCGATGACATCATTACAGACCTCTCGAAGCTCTCCGGTCTCTTTGTCATCTCACGCCACTCTAGCTTTGCCTACAAGGCAACGAACAAGCCACTCGCCGAGATTGCTGCGGCGCTGAGAGTGCGGTACCTCGTCGAAGGCAGCGTCCGCCGCCAGGGCGATCAGGTCCGTATAACCGCAAACCTTGTCGACACGAAGTCGGAGCGTTCACTCTGGGCTGAGCGCTACGATCGCGATTTGACGGACATTTTTGCAGTCCAGGACGACGTCGCACATAGCATTGTGCATGCGCTTAAGATCAAGCTCACCAGGTTTTTAGTTCTTTGGATCACTAATTGGGTGCTATCTGAATCGATTAATGATTATTCAATAGCAGCGGTATCCGGTTTTTGCATTTAGATGGCTCCCCGAGTAGGGCTCGAACCTACGACCTGCGGATTAACAGGCGCTATAAGTAGCTATTTTTAACCTAAGTTGGGCCCGCCCTCACTCGCCAACACTCGCCAACACTCGCCAACGCTCGCCAAGCGTGCTACGTTTTTGCTACGTTTGGATTGGGTCCCCAACCAGGGCAAAACTGGGCACTTCTGGGAATTGGCCGTGCCTCTCGCGTGATGGCGCTCCCGCCGCGTATTCTCATACACACCTGGGTTTCGGAGATGGCGGCAACCGGCCAAAAGCGGACATTGGCGAACCACGCTTGAAGCTTACGAAAAACGGGTGGAAGATAGGCATTAAACACAACCGAACAACCGAAATATGACAATGCCTTTTTATCTTGCATGGATATGTTATCCCAACACGCGCCTTTGTTATGCGAACAGGCGAGAAGAATTATCCCAATACGGCGATGTTATCCAGCAGTGGTGCTGGATAATAAGAAGTTAGAACGCCGAATTCTGCAGATGGCGACCTCCGAATCAGTTGTGATCGAACTGACCAAGCCGGTCCTCCTCGAATTTGCGAAGGCCGTCTACATCTGCCAATGCTTCGAATCCAGTCTCTGCTTTTTGCTCTCCCTGATGGCGCACGAAAAGATACCGGAAGAAGGGGCGTTATCGGCCTCTTGGGACTTCCATTCAAAGAAAACACTTGGTCAATTGCTCCATCGCCTCAGTGAGCAGATTGAAGTCCCTCCCAAGCTGGACGAATATTTGGGCATCGGCGTCGAAAAACGAAACGAGATAATTCACGGCTTCCTCACCAAGAACGTAATGCGCCTTGCCGCCCCGAAAGGTCGTATTGAGATCGAAAAGGAACTGGTCGAACTGAAGTGGGCCGTCAAAAAGCGTGACATCGTCGTAAACAAGCTCATCGACGCCTTATTGGCTAAGTACGGGCTGTCGAACGAAATGCTTGAATGGAACGCGGATCGCTATTGGGAGTACATGAATCCCCAGGAAGGCGATGATTTGCAGAAGCACAAACACTGAACGGCGTTTAACAACGCAGCCGATCCGTATGTCAAACATGGGCTCGTAACGCGGTGGCGCGTGCGGCCGTGGAACACTGTCGTAGGCGCGAATGCATCGAACCCCGTTCGCGTTGGCTAACATTTCATTGCAGCGGACGCGCTAACGCGCGCCGATCAGCCTTCCTCCAGAAGCAATACTTCCCCGCGGCTTGTCTCGACCCCGTCCCCGCTCCAGCGGCGGTAGCGCCCGGCGAGCTGCTCGTCGGTGATGGCAAGCCCTCGTTCGCGCAGGTAACCGAGCACCAGTCGCAACGCCACCGGACGGTAGGTGCAGGCGTAGCCGAAGGTGGGTAGCAGTTCCGCCGGCTGGCACGAGGCGACCGTTCCGCGCTTCATGCCGGCGCCGGTCCGCCATCCGAGCCGACCGAGGACGACTACAGTGCCGGCCAGCATGTTGACTCCAGTGAAATCACCACTGTTCCCACCTACCGCAACGAGGCCGCGCCGCATTCCGCTGCCGACCTCGTTGCCGGCGTTGCCATGGATGATGATCTCCCCACCGCGAGTGCCAACGTCTTCGCCGCGCAAGGCGCTACCCACCAGATGACCGGCGTTGCCCTTCACCACGATCCGCCCGCCCGACATCCCCGCACCCACCCAATCTGTGGCGTTGCCCTCGACCAATATTTCGCCGCCGCTCATGGCGGCACCGAGATGCATACCGGCGTTGCCCTCGATAACGATCCGGCCGTGCGTCATGCCGGCGCCAATCATCTTTACCCGAAAAACATCGCCGACGATGCGCAACTCGCCGTCGGGTCGGCCGTCGATTCGGAAGAAATCCCCGAGTGCGGCCTGCTGGTTGCCGTAAAGGACCTTGGCAGCGGCGACCTGCGTGGCAGTCATTCCTTCGAACCGCTGCGGGATAAGCGTCTCCGCCTCGAGAGGAACATTGGGTTGGGTGTGCAGGGTAAGCGTGAGGCTCATGTCATAACCTTGCGTGGCTGGCGCATGCTAACGGATTTCATCTGCGCCCTATAGCAAGCTGCGCAACTCGATCTTGTACTGTCCCAGGTTGCCCCCATAGTTGCCGGCCGAGATCCGACGAAGCCCCGGACGCGGCGCCGCGGCAAGCCCACGCCGCATGGCTTCTTCGACCGCTTCAAGGTCGAGACCGTCGATCACGATCTCGAGCACGCAGGAGACGTCCGCGGGAATCTGGGAACCTTCGGAGACGGCGCGCAGCGTCGGGCAGTAAGCGTCGTTGGTGGACGCGATGACCGACTTGTAACGCGAGCCCACTTTGCTGCCGCTGCGCACGACGCCGTCGGGAAACGGCAGGATCACTCCGGGAACCTGCCGCATGGCGTCGACCGCGGCCTCTGCCGCGGCGAGTGTCGGCGCCACGTCCTCGCCCAGAAGGAGCAGGTTGCCGCCACCCACGGCGGGTTGAACGCCGAAGCGGTCCTCGACCACAAACTCCCCGTCCATGACCGGCACGCGCCAGAAGCGGCGCCCGTTCAGAAGCTTGCTTGCCTGGAAGCCGTCACCAAAATAGCGGAGCGATCCGCCGACGACCACTGTGTTCTCGCCGCGCAGCGCGTTATAGCAGGCAGTGGTCGGGCACGTCATGACGCATTGCCCGACGCGCTCGACGAGCCGCTTGCCCAGGCCGTCCGCGCTGGTCGCGAAGAGAAGCACCGCTATTCCCGGCCGCCTATCGAGAGTCTCGGCGGCCGGCACCGTGCGCTCGATGCCGGCCTCGCATTTGCATCCGATCACCGACGTCGCGAAGCCGGTCATGGCGCGCGCCGCCGCGAGCGCCCATTTCTCGTTCTCGGCGGTGATAAGCACCCGTGCGCCCCACATCGTGAACGCTTCCGCGAAGGTATCGTCGATGGTGACGCCGTCGATCAGCATGTCAGGTCGCTTGAGCGCGCTGCGCGGCGGTCGGGATGACCTCGTGCTTGCCGAGGTAGCTGTCGTCCACCGCATAGTTGTTGAAGCGGATCGAATAGTAATCGTCGAAGAACGGGCGGATCACCTCCACAATTTGCGGATCGTAATCGGGAGACACATGTAGTATTCGCCCCTGGTGTTCCGCCCGGAACTCGTGGTCCTCGACGACCACCTGCCCGTCCTTGATGACGTAGCGCGGCGCCCCGAACATGCGCTCCTTGTCCTCGTGCTCGTCGTAGATCGTGATGTCGGCGTCCGCCCCCGGCCCGAGATGCCCCTTGTTCGCCAGGCCCAGCAGCCGGGCCGGGCCTGCGCGGGTGATGATAGCGATCTCCTGGAGCGTGTACTCGCGGTCCAGGCCATCGGCGAGCGCCGTCTGCCGCAACGCCCTCGGATTGATCTTGCGCATCTCCTCCTTACGGAATTCCCGATCCATCAGCAGGCGGATGAGCCGCGGATAGGTCATGAACGAGCCGCCGTTGGGATGGTCGGTGGAGAACACCATTCGCCAGGGATCTTTCGAGAGCAGGAACAATTCGAGCCCGATCGCCCATTGCAGGGCATGGGTATACACCCGGTCCTGGTAGGCGAAGGGAAGGATGCCGCAGCTGGATTCGTGCTCGGTGTCGGCATTCACCCATTTGCCACCGGCATAGCGCGAAAGCATGTAGGCGAGCGGCGCGTCCGCCGTCATGATCGTCGCCTTGCCGAACATCACCTGGCCCACGTCGGCGCTGATGTTCGGGTGCGTGTTGACGTATTCCGCGATCTCCTTCGCCCGCGAAGTCGGGTTGTGGCTGGACTTGCCGGGCACCTCGCCGTAGCTGTGGAATTGGATATGCGCGATGTGAGCGCGATGCCCCTCGGCAATGCGCATGGTCTCCAGGGTAGTGGCGTAGTTGCCGGAATGCCCGAGGTTGTTGCAGTGAATGTGCGCCGGGTGCGGTAATCCCAGCTCGTCTACCGCCTCGATGAGCGCCCCGATCACCCGTCGCGGGGTCAGCTCGAAGGACTCGATCTTCTCGTCCAGGCTGGTGATATTGGCATTGCGCCGGCCCTTCCAAGCCTCATCGCCCCCGGGATTGACGAGCTTGGCGGTGTACGCCTTGGTTGCCGCGAGCCACCACGCGAGCGCGTTGCGGAATTCCTCGCGCCGCCCCTGTTCCAGCAGCTTGTAGAGCAGCACGTTGTTGCCCATCAGTATGTAGAAGCCCTTGTCGATGACGGGCGTGTCGTGGAATTCCTCCAGCGTGTGGCGCGCGCCGATGGGAGGCACTGCCGCCTCCATGGCTGTGGTGTAACCGAGCAGGGCATAGCGGTAACCGGTGGCGAAGGTGGACGGAACAGTGCCGCCGACGCCGGAGCGGGTGAACGCCGTGCGCGGGTGCACATCGTACCGGTGGTCCTCCGGCTGCAGCTTGCGCGCGAGGTTGACCTTGGGACCGGCGATGTGGCAATGCATGTCCACTCCGCCCGGCATGATCACCAGCCCCTTGGCATCGATCCGCCTTGCCGCCGGCGGGACGTCGCTCACGATCTTGCCGTTGGCGACGTAGACGTCGCGAACTTCGCCGTCGACGCCATTCGCAGGGTCATACACGCGACCGTTAGCGATGTGCAGCACGATGGCTCCGGGGTTGTCTGGCGCCTTTATGCGGCGCTCATGGCGGGAACGCGGTTCCCGCCGAGCAGTTCGCGCACACGCTCCTTGATCCGGGTGAGTACTTCCTCGTCGCTCGGATAGGGCGACGTCAACGCCGGCCGCAGGGAAATGGCTACATCGTCCATGCGGTACACCGTACCGGGCGCGCTGATGCCATAGGTCGCAGTCGTGATCGCCACCCGTGCGAGCTTGCTGGTGTGGGTAGGTTTGGGATCCAGCACGATCACGGGAATGCGCCGCAGGTGCTCGATGGCGTCCTGCGGGAAATTGGCAGCGGGATCGGCTGCGATAATGAGTGCCGCGTCCGCTTCGCCCCGCCCCAGCAGGTCCACGGTAGTGAATTCGCCCGGGTTGAAACGCGGATAGCCGCGCCCTAGGTTAACGCCGAACGGGAAGCCGGTCTGCCATGACACCACGTTGTCCGCACCTGTGACGTTGCCGTGGCCGCGCACCGGCTTAGCCACGAAATGGGTGAATTCGTTGAGATCGGTGGCGAGCGCAAGCAGCGCCCCAGAATTGAAATGCCGGCCCCGCGTCATGGTAAGCCCCATGCCGAACAGCAGCGCCCCGAAGCGGCAGTTCTTCATGCGCTGCGCCAGGTCTTCCAGTGTGGCGAGAGGGACGCCGGTCACCTGCTCGATCGCGGGATCCACCCGCCGCCCCTTAACCAGCGCACGTAGCGCCCACAGCACCTCGAAATCGCGCTGGGGTTTCACCTGCACGAAAATGTCCGCCACCGCGGCGCTCGGACTGCGGCGCACGTCCACCAGCACCACGGTGCGGTCTTTCTTGCCCTGCGGGATGTACATCCCCTTGCATGTCACCGTATAGCGCGTAAACAGGCGCGGATGGGACTCCGCCGGATTGCCCCCCCAAAATACCACGAGGTCGGCGCGGTTACGGATCTCGCCCAGGGTCGCCGTGCTTTCCCCTACTCCCTCGAACGCCATGCCGGACGGGCCATGGCAGACCGAGGTGGTGGTATCTATGTTGCCGCCGATCATGTCGGCGATCGCCACAGCCTCGCGCTGCGCCTCACAAGTGGTGTCGGACAGTCCGTAAATCAAGGGGAAGCGCGCATTGGCAAGAATTTGTGCTGCGGCCTCGATCGCCTCCTCCGTGCTCGCGTCGTGCCCTTCGATAAGCGCGAAAGGGCGGTTTTCTTCGGTACCATGCTCCTTGAACCACGCGCGCCCGAGCACACAGGCGTTCTCCGCCTTGGTGATCTTGTTGGTGTCCAGATCCACAGTAAGGTGCATGTCGTCGCATACGCAACCGCAGAAGGTGCAGGTGGCGTCATTGATGATGCGGATGTTGTTGCTCATGATGTGCGTCCCTCCTGGCCTTACCCGGAGACCGGTTCGACCGTTACCGCGATGTGCTTGGAGATGGGCATGCCGCTGCCGGCCGTGTCGCTTGCCATCAGCCGGCTGGAAAGCGGGCCGTAGGCGATGAACAGCAGCCCGGGCGGCAGGTCCTTGGTCGTTCGCCCCTTGCAACGCACGTCCACCTCACCGCTAGCGCTACGCAGGCGTACCGGGTCGCCGTCCTTGAGGCCGAGCCGCGCCATGTCCTCCGCGTTCATCTCCACTGTGGAAGAGACCTCGATGTATTCGGCTTCAAGCTTGCCGGCACAGAGCGAAGTGCCCTGCCGCGACGTGCGTCCGCCGATCAGTGTCATGGTTTCGGGCACGATGGTATTCTCCTTTAGCTATCCATTCGAACATAGGCTAACCCGCACCGTCAAGAACCGTCGAGGCACTGAAGCATCTCGGCCACGCGCGTGAACTTCTCGCGCGGTTTGCCCTTGGGCTGGCCGCGCGCAACTTCAGCTGCGTCGATCTTGAGCCAGTCAGCGAGGTTTACGACGCGCACGCCGCGCGATGCAAGCAGCGGCACCAGAGCTTCGGCGCCGGCTTTCGCCGCGGGCGCCAAGCGGGGAAGGTCGGCGAGCAGTGACTTGACTGTGGCTATGCTGTCGGCCCGGTTGGTGCCGATGATCCCGGTCGGTCCGCGCTTGATCCAGCCTGCCGCATAAAGCCCTGGCACGCCGCTGCCGTCTACAATGCGCCCGTCCTGGGTCGGAAATACGCCCCGGCGGGCGTCGAACGGGACGCCCGGGATCGGCACTCCGGAATATCCGATACTGCGGAACAGCAGCCCGCACCGCAGCAGATCGGTTTCACCGGTTTCCCGCGCCACTTGCTGCATGGGGGCGCCTTCGAGCCGATTGCGCCCCAACACGACCTGCTCCATGCGTGCGGCGCCGGTGAGCGCAACCGGGCTCTTCAGGAAGTGAAAGACAATGCGGCGCGGCTTGCCGGTCGGGGCGCGGGCAGCGAAAGCGCGGAAGATCTCGACGTTTTTCGCACTCACGAAGTTGCTCTTGACTTCGAGTTCAGCGACGCTTTCGGAATTGAGTTCCATGTCTTGCGGATCGACGACATCATCGCAGCTGGCCAGCTCTCCCAGTTCCTTCAATTCCTTGTTGGTGAACTTGGCTTGCGCCGCGCCGCGTCGCCCGATGACATGTATCTCCCGCACGCGGCTAGCTGCCAAGGCATCCAGGGCATGCTCTGAGATGTCTGTGGCCTTGAGCTCATCGACCGACTTGGCAAGGATGCGGCAGACGTCTGCCGCGACATTGCCCTGACCGACGATGGCCACGACTTCAGCAGATAGATCGAAGCTGCGCTCCCGATAGTCCGGATGGCCGTTATACCAGGCGACGAACTCGGTGGCGGTGTGGCTGCCCGGGAGATCCTCGCCGGGGACGCCGAGACGGCGATCAGTTTCCGCGCCGCAAGCAAAAATAACGCCGTGATAATGGGCGCGCAGCTCTTCGACCGTCACGTCGCGTCCGACCGCGACATTACCCAGCAGGTTGAAGTGGGGCAGGCGCGCGATCACAGCGTAGACCAGGATCGCTTCCTTGAGCTTGGGATGGTCCGGCGCCACGCCATAGCGCACCAGCCCGTAGGGCGCGGGCAGCCGCTCGATCATGTCGACGCTTACTGTCTGACCACTCTTGAGCAGCGCCTCCGCGGCATAGAAGCCGCTTGGACCGGCACCCACCACCACCACGCGAAGCGGGTTGCCCGCGGTTCCTGGCGCGTCCATGGCAGGCTGGTGTCAGTAGCCGAGTGCCGTCTTGCGCTCGAGCGCGCCGGGCAAGGGCTCCTGCTTGTCGCTTATCACGGGGAGCGCCTGCGAGCGCTCGGCGTTGATCTCGATGTATTGGCGCTTGTCCTCGGGGATGTCGTCATCGGCATAGATCGCGTGCACCGGGCATATCGGAATGCAGGCGCTGCACTGGATGCACACCAGATTGTCGATGTACAGCATGTTGTCGTCAGCGTGGAAACAGGCAACGGGGCACACCGTGACGCAGTCGGTGAAGCGGCATTCTTTGCAGTTGTCGGTGACAATGGTGGTCATGACGTTTCCAATTGTGTTGTAGTGAAGGGTCGGAGATAGCCTCTCAGCCCAGGCGGTTAAGCCAGCGGCCGATCAGGCGCTCTACCTCGTCCGCCCGCAGCGGAAGCTTGTGGGTATCCGGCCAGATCAACGACGCATTGTCCTCGATGATGCGCCGTATGCCTGCGACATCGCGACAGCGTTCGGGAAAGCTCCTGAGCACTGCAAGGGCTGCGCCCAGGACCTGCTCGTGGGCATCCGGGAAGCGGTCGACGATACGCCGAGAATAATGCCGGGCGCTCAACTCGGCGCCTGCAATTCCCTCCGCCAGACGCTGCAACGGGTCCTGCTCCAGCACCGGGGCCAGCTCGTTCGGGATAGCAATTTGCCGGCTTTGAGCCCACTCGAGAAATTCGCGCGGGTTTACGCGACGGTCCGGCACCGCCAGCGACAGATCGTCCCGGCTGAACGGCTTCAGAGTGCCGCCGATCATCGCTTCGCGGACAAGTTCGGCATATTGCTCGAGCGCCACGATCAGCGGGTTGGCGCCCCCAACGCTGTGTGAATCCTTGAGCCACGGGGTTTCCGGTTCTATCGCCAACAGCAGGCAGATCGCCTCGTGCACCGTCCACAACTTGCGATTGCACCACTTCCCGTAAGTCGGCGCTGTCATCATGACGTGCTTCCCACTGGAACTGCCCTCAAAGGGGTCATGAAGTCCATTTTTCCCAAACTCTCCCGGACATAGTGCAATCCCCGATCCGATTCCCTCGGTTGTGCCGCACGTTCAGTATCGATCTGCTCATCTTGATAAAACACTCATGTTTTGTTCATTTTTCTTCACATCTTCTTGCATGTAAGAACTCTCACCGCCCCCGGCGATTGGCCCCGCGATACCAGCAATCAGTGGGTGGCCGTTCTGCTGCGGCGTCACGGAAACACAAGTCACGATATGACATTCTACAGAAAATTTTAAGCGCGGGAAGCGGCACGGTCATCGAACATTCCAAGATGCGTCTGGGCCTGAAGAGCAGCTTCCATGTTATGCCGGGGGCCGACCGAGGAAAAAAGCTGGAAAAGTACTGACATGTCGGGACCGGGAACGTCAAACACTAAAATAATTTGCTGCGCAGGGATATGATCTAAATTAAATGCAATCAACGTGATTATTTTGCGTGCGGAAACAAAATTAATTTATGATTTCCCGCATGCGCGCATGCGCGCATGCGCGAGATGAGCATAATATCTCTTCGTTTGTTGAGTGGACGAAAGGCCCGATCAGCAAATACATCCTTCAACGCAAGGCGATATTGAAAAATCAACCCAATCCGCCGGCGCCGGCAGTCGGTAGCCCACGCTGCTACGCGGCTGCTCGGTGTGATAGTGCATGATGCATTGATCGATGATCACTTGCAGCCCTTTAATCCGTAGAACAGCTCCCCGACAAGGACTCGAACCTCGACCTGCGGATTAACAGTCAGCGGGAATGACCGCTTTGGGTCGGAAAGCGCCCGTCCGACCTGGAAACTTTTGCGAGAGCCCTTACGGCAAAGCCGCAGGCTGGTTCGCCCCGCGAACCTCGACGGGCCCCGCGAATTCGCTGCGGTTTGGATCGACGTGGAGTTTGCGGCTGTCGGCCGAACGGAACTATCCCGGCACCCACCAAAACCTTACAATGCACACTACGCCGGATTTGCGCAGGGAACTGCAGCAAGGAATTTGATGCAAACTGACGAGGAGCGGTCCACACTCACTGGGAGTGACGCGCGCTTTAGCACGAATGCGTTAGGCTTGCTGGGTAAGGTGCTGACGTTTGCGTCGGGTGCTGTGCTGCTGGTCGTGGCGTTCATGTTCTCACTGCTGGTGTTCGCAATCTTGGTGACAGGTGGGTTGCTGGTTTGGGGCTACCTGTGGTGGAAAACGCGTGAACTGCGTAGACAGATGCGCGAGCGGCGGCCGGGCGGGCGCGTGATCGAGGGCGAAACGATCCGCGACGTCGGGTCCCACGATAAAGTTGAGCGTTGATCGCAAAGTACAGACGAACGGACGGAGCGCCCCGTTGTCAATCGTCGTTGCCGGGGCGAACGGTCACGCTGTGAAGTTATTGCCTGACGTACTGGATGCGATCGTGGCGCTACGCCCGCCGGTAAAGTCCTCGAGGAACTCCTCCTCGTCGAGCTAATTGCTAGCTTTTCGAAAAGATCGCATCGAGGTGTTCGATGTCGTTGATCACCTTCCACTCGGACGCCCCGGCCGCCTCGACCTGCTTCTGCCAAGCCTCCAACCGGCCGAGGTAGCGCCTCGGATCGATATTGTCCGTCTTGAGCTTGGTGACATTGACCGCGATCACGCGGATGTTCTTGAGGCTGATGGGGAAGTTGCGGATCGTCGCATTATCGAGTTCCTCCTGCATGTCGGAGAAAATGAGGATAGTCTTTTTCCCCGCCCCCGTTTCGTTCAGGAATTCCGCGCCCTGGATCAGCCCGCCGGTTATATCGGTATAGGCGCTGCCTTTGACCGTCTTGAGAAATGCGTCGATCTTGTCGCGGAAGGCGCGCTTCTGAGCATTGGCCTGGGACGGGCGCGTATCGAACATGGCCTTGGCGATAATGTCCTTCTCGCTGAAGCTGCGGCTTTCCACCCGCGCCACTGCCAGCGAATCACCGGACTGGAGCGTTCCCAGCAGGTAATTGATGATGATCTGGGCCTTTGCGGATTCGCGTGCGTAGGTCCCGGAGGTGTCCACGAGCATGTACACCGCGTGGGCCTGGCCGCGCGAGTCAACGCAGCCGGAAAGGGCCGCCAGCAGCCCGAGAATCGACAATGACGCCAGGAACGCCCGCTTGATCATGATCGCCCCCTGCTCAATTGAGTTCTACAGTTTGCCGCCGATATCCAGGGGTCGCGCCTTCACCCCCGCCCCGCCGCCGCGCGTCGCCCTTACTAGGTGCTCGAGGAGAAGCGGCAATATGATCAGCAGATCGTAGAAGTGGATCAGCACGCGGCTCGTCTGCCGCGCCAGATTGCTGAGGATGCGCAGCGCGAACCCCAGCGCGCGGACCAGCATGACCAGCAGCGCGCCGGCGACGGTCCTGGTCGAATGGATGAAGGACTCGAGCGGGACCGCGACAAAAGCCAGCGCGAAGGGCAGGATGAATCCCAATACCATCTGGCCGGCGGTCGGAATGCGCGCAATCCAGCCTTCTGTGGCCGCGGTCGGCTGCGTGGCGGCAAGCGTTTGCAGCAGGGCCTGCTTGTCGGCGATCAGTATGTCGCGCATCAGCGCGAGGGCGGCCTCGATTCCCGCCAGCGTTACCAGGAGGACAAGCGATATCCAGATCATGCGATGCCGCATGCGGTCGTTCAGGTTGGCAATGCGCGGGAAGAGGTGCGTGATCCGCAGGGACTCCATCAGGAACAACCCCATCGACGCCTCGACGAGGATGATCACGAGCGCGGCCACTTCGGAGGTGCGCAGCGACGAGGTGATGTAGTCGCCCGCGCCGACCATTTCCGACATCGGCAGTGCGATCAACTTGAAGTTGATGAACGCCCCGCCTATCGCCACGGCCATGACGATGGCCGCGATGGCGAACTGGGTGAATGCCGAGTTCGTCAGGGCATGTTCGGCCTTGTCGGTCTTGGCGTTGATCTGCTTGTATCTTTCCATCTGCGCGTCCACGGCCCCGGCGCTTTCCTGCAGACCGGTCACTTTCTTGTCGACCTGCGTCATGGTCTTGTCGACGGACCGCCAGAACGGCATGAACCCTTCCAGGATCTTGTGTCGCGTCTCGTAGGAGCGGCGATACTCGGCAATGGCCTTGTCGTGGATTTTGTTGACCGACTGGCGGATCTCGTCGAGGATCTTCTGCACCACTTCGGTGCCGCCTGACTTGATGTTGGCGACCGCGGCGACGGCCTCGACCCAGTCGGGAGGCGGCGGCGGCACCTCGCCACACTTCTTGTAATCCTCCTCGATGCGTGTGATCTCCTCGAGGAGCTTGCGCTGCAGGGTCGGATAGCCCTGCAGGTCGCGCGTGACCAGGACGCCCACGCGCTCGAATTCGCGCTCCACGCGCTGGCCCACCTCCTGGCGTCCGTGCGCCATCAAGACGGACTTGTTGCGCTCCCTCATTTCTGTTGCCGCCACAAACAGCCAGCGCGCGCCCATGCGCAGGGGGCCGCTGAGCGCATGGCCGATGGAGCGGATGAGGCCGTGCATGGGCGTGCGCGCGGCGTAAAGAAAAATCATGGCGATGAGAAACAGGATCAGCGCCGACAACATGGCGTTATCCGGCCAGATCATCCAGAATTGCGAGCCTGTCATGGGGACCCCCTTTTACTACCGCATATAGGCGATTGTCATACGAAGAAATAGGAAAATCAATGCGCCCGTCGCCAGCATCCTGTGCCAATGCAACGCTGCAGTGATGCCGGATTGGTGCTCGGTGCGCCCGATGGCGCGCGATCGGGGCTGCCCGCGCGTGCTCCACCGTCCGATCCGCGCTGCCGGGGCGCTTCGCAACGGAAGTTGCGGCAAATTATGCAGTCCCCGGGAGCGCCAAGTCAAGCGCGGGGCGCGCCGCCCTGCGCTCAGGCGATGTCGGGAACCGGGTGGTAGGTGAGGGGCAGGCTGGCGTGCACCGGCCAGGCCTCGGGACCCAGTGGCGGACTTCGTTGCATTGCCCGCGGCGCCCACAGGCCCAGGTGCTCGAGGATGCGTCGGATGACTGCCGGATCGTCGATCAGCGCGATCACTAGCATCGGCCCCTTGCACTTGGGGCATGCGAGCGGACCGGCTTCGTACACCTTGCGAATGAGCTGCGCTGATACCGCTCTGTCTGCAGGGTTCAGTCGTCCCCTGAGTGTCTGCTTTGGGTCGTTAGCGACCGTCACGTCTCGGCCATGAGCGGACGTCCGGGCCGTAAACTTCTTCGTTTCGTAGGCACTCCACTGGGCCAACCTACCGATCAACGAACATCAATTCAGCGGGTTATCCTTCTGCCCCGCCATAATGGGGCTTATCCTCGCCGAAGAGCGCAGCTGGCGCTTTACCCGCACCAGAACGTTGGACGCCTGAGCTTCATCTAATATAATAGCAATTGCCTCAAGATCCTTCATGGATGAGTAAAGGTTCAATGTATCTACGCTCTGTCGCGGGGCAAGGAAAGGGGTGTCTGGCTGTTGAATTGAGAGGCATCTCTGGTTTTGTGATGTTTTTGGACGAATCTCGTATCAAGCAATCTCATCTCTTACAAACAGGAGTTTCCTCATGAAACATAAGGGGATGTGGCTGGTTGCAGTCTCTGTCCTGATTGGGTTTACCCTTCTTATCGGATTCGGATGGGGCAGCGGGGAACAAGGAAATGCCCAGACGCAAGCGTCCCGAAAACCGCTCTCCGACAACGACCGCCAGATCAGTGCGCACGCGCAACGCATGATGGACGAAGGCCGTCAGATCTTTCGCTTCGACACCTTTGGCTCCGAAGCTTTCTGGGGCGATGCCTTGCAGTTGCACAAAGCCATTGCTGGCGAAAAAAACGGTGGCGTCGGAGGCGGAGTGAGCCCGAAGACGGCGCTGTCGGTCGGCCTCAAAGTGGACACGGAGGCTTTGCCCGATGCGCTGGTGTCGCAGATCAAAGCGGGCAAGGTGGACCTAGACGATCCGGCCACCACTCTCGCCTTGCTCAAGCTCAACGCCGTGGTCGGGGTGACCGGCAAGTTCGACAGCGCGGGCAGGATCCGGTCGATGGGTATCCAGTGCGCCTTCTGCCATTCGACGGTCGACAACTCTTTTGCCTCCGGCATCGGAAAGCGACTGGACGGCTGGGCCAACCGCGACTTGAACGTCGGCGCCATCGTCTCGCTCGCGCCGAACCTCAAGCCTTTCACCGATCTTCTCGGCGTCGATGTGGCAACGGTGAAGAAGGTACTCGCCAGTTGGGGCCCCGGTCGCTTCGACGCCGAGCTCGACAAGGACGGCAAAGCTCTCCGGCCCGACGGAGGACAAGCGGGGACGCTGATCCCACCTGCGTTCGGTTTGGCAGGGGTGAATCTTCATACGTGGACGGGCTTCGGCTCAGTTCCGTACTGGAATGCCTACGTCGCGGCAACCGAGATGCACGGCTCGGGTACTTTCTTTGACGCGCGGCTCAATAACAAAGACCAGTATGCGGTATCGGCGAAGAGCGGCGCCGGCAATACGCGGGGAACGCCTGACTTGATCACATCGAAGTTGGCCGCTCTGCACTTCTATCAGATCGCCATCCCGGCGCCGAGGCCGCCTGCAGGCAGTTTTGACCAGGTGGCGGCCTTGCGCGGGAAAGACCTCTTCAACAAGAAGGCGCAGTGCGCGACCTGCCACGTCCCGCCGCTCTTCACCGAGCCGGGGCACAACCTGCACACGCCGAGCGAGATGGGTGTCGACTCTTTTCAAGCCGACCGATCGCCGACGCACATGTACCGTACCGCGCCGCTCGCGGGGCTCTGGACGCACCAGAAGGGCGGCTTCTACCACGATGGCCGCTTTGCTACGTTGCAGGATGTTCTTGAGCACTACAATGGCTTGTTGAAACTTGGGCTGACGGATCAGGAAAAGAGCGAGTTGATTGAGTATTTGAAGTCGCTGTAGAAGAGGAAACGGCGAAGTATAGGAGGCCAATGGCCCCCTTGAGGGGGCCATTGGCCTCTTTGTGCTATGAAATGTCTGTGGGTACTTCGTAGACAAGGGCGGTACAACGCAAGCTACTAACGACTTCACCCAGTCGATCAAGAGGCAACCATGCCAAGACTCGTAAAGCGCTTTCGCAACAGACCCTATGCGGTGACCATCGGTGGTGAAACCGCAATACTTTGCGGCTGTGGACTCTCCAACACCCAGCCGTTCTGCGATGGAACGCATAAGATTACTCAAGGGGAAGCCCCCGGCAAGCTGTATTGGTACGACGAAGACGAACACCGTCACGATGCCGCAGACAGCTATCCCAACATTCGTAGTGACAAACAAACCAAAGATGCGTAGCAGAAGGAGTAGCCCGCGACCCACCTACTAGGCGCAATCCGATCCTGGATGCAACGTGAGCGCGGGTCATATTGAGGAGCGACACGATGACGATGCTTCCTGCTGACGGTCCCTGCGTTACCGAGCCGCACGGTTCGCCATCCGTCAGCGCTCTGGAACGAGTTTTGAGGGCTCTTTCGGTCCTCACGATGCTGATGACGGTGCCACAAGTGCTCACTATTTGGGTCGGTCGTGACGCTGGCGGCGTTTCGCTCCTTTCCTGGGGCTCATATCTCGTTTCCGCATGCCTGTGGTTTGTCTATGGCGTACAGAAACAAGACAAGACGATTTACCTGGCCTGCATCGGCTGGATCCTCTTGGATGTGGCTATCGTGATCGGGATCATCATTTATCGGTGATCCGCGTAGAACAAGTATGAGACGCAAGCCTGCAACTGCCGCACCACGCCAAAATAAGTTACGCGACACGGAACTAGTACGGCGCATCATCGCCGGTGACCACAACGCGTTCCGGCTGCTGGTGCGGCGCTACAACCGGATGCTCTTCCGCGTCGCGCGCAGCATCCTGAAGGACGACGTCGAAGCAGAGGACGCGATGCAGCAGGCGTACATGTCCGCCTGCCGTGCGATCGACGCCTTCCGCTTCCGCGCCAGGTTTTCCACTTGGCTCGTGCGCATCGTCGTCAATGAAGCAATCGCGCTTTCTCGTAAGCGCAGCCGAAGGACTAACCTAATTAGCCCGGACGGAGATGCGGAACATCACGGCGAAACTGCAGAATCGAACCTCAATAAAGCCACACCCGAGCAACCCGAGCACGCCACGCAGCGTATGCAGATGCGCCGAATGCTCGAGGCCAGTATCGACGCGTTGCCCGACGCGCTGCGCACCGTTTTTATCTTGCGCGCTGTGGAGGAAATGACCGTTAAGGAAACAGCCATCGCTCTCGACGTTCCGGAGGCGACAGTACGCACGCGTTTCTTTCGCGCGAAAAGGCTGCTCCGCGAGGCGCTGTCGCGAGAGATTGACGAGGTCTCTTTCGACGACGTTTTTCCTTTCGCAGGTGCGCACTGCGATCGCATCGTCGTCGCCGTGCTTGCCGGGCTCAAGGAATGTAGTCACCCCTTGGGAACGAAATTGATGCTACGAAGCTAATCCTGACCCGCTCAGAATTGCGAGTAGGCCGTGTGGGGCGAATTCATAGTTTGCCTGTAGACGGAGTTCAAATGAAGTCTTGCGGACAGCCCCCTGTCGGCAAGGGCTTACCTAACATCGGTTTCCAACCTTCGATAAATTGAGTCTCCGAAGGCATGTTTTTCTAACCTGCGATGACGATGGGCCTTCCGAACGCTAAGACTTCTAACCTCCGAGAACGGTGGTTTCGGAACGCAGCTTCCGCTCGGCTATTTAGGCGATGCGACATCTTTGCCTTCGAGCTGGGCGATGATCGTGTCTACGCCGCCAGAAACGCCGCTGGAAAAATCACCGCTGCGAAACTTTGGAGCGATGATTTCATCAATGATCCGCTTGGCAGTGGCATTGTTGAGCACCACTTCGAGGCCGTAGCCGACCTCGATGCGTAATCTGCGGTCGTTCTTCGCCACCAGCAATAGCACGCCGTCATCGACGCCTTTGCGGCCAAGCTTCCAAACGTTGAATACGCGAGTAGCGTACCGATCGATAGTTTCAGGCTGGGTACTGGGAACGATGAGCACTGCGATCTGGGCGCCCTTACGGCTTTCAAACGAGGCAAGCTTCTGCTCAAGCACCGCACGCTCGTCCGAGGAAAGCGTGGAAGTAAGATCGGTGACCCGGGCCATGAGCGGCGGCACTGGTAGCCGTGCTGTACCATCAGACGCTTTTTGAGGATCATTTTTTGCGTGATCGGAAGGCGGCTGCGTCAGCACAAAAAAGTTATTTATCGCTCCGACGGCCTTAATACTCTCGTTTCCGAGGTCAGTATCGTAGACACTCAAAAATACATAATCGCTTCATTTTTGTTGCATTGGCGATCAAGCTGCTAGTAAAGCTCCCCAACACCAATCCCAGCGTTTTGGTGAAGCCGTCGTGTTTCCCAGTGTCTTGAATTATTCGGTTGTGTATAAATTGCTCATAATCTGCCATCTTGGGGTTCGTGTAGGCCAAAAGCCCGAGCAGGGCAACTATGACAATGGTGGTAATTAGTGATTTCATAAACTGTCCCGTTCATGTCCACGCATACTGCGAGGGAACCCAAAAACGTTTTGGCAGACATTTTTCAGGAGAAACTTGGTATTAACAGGTGTTCGGCCCCCGTTACTGTAACACGGGGGCCTACGGATACATTACCCGATTATAGTGGCTTTTTCGTAGGAGTTGGAGGGCTCGACTTTTGTGAGCATATTTCGTAACCTGAGTTTATGACAATAGTTGATAAGGAATACGGAAAACTCACCGAGAACCAGTTCAAGCGCCTTATCCGTAAGTCGAAGGAGTTTCGGCAGGAGTCAAAGCAGCTGCAAGAAGTACTGCGAACTGCCTCCAAAGAAAAACTCCGCGAGCTTTTAGGTGACGGTGTCTGGTGGGCGCCTGTCTATGAGTTGTCGCTTGTGCAAGGGATAGCGTTCCTCGTTTATGTCCTTGGCGAGACCGATCGCATAAAAGCGGTCGCCCAGTTAACCGGCTGATATCGGTTTGCCCGCCACATTTAGCTGCGATTGTGCGTTTTGCACTTGCCACAGGATGCCGTTCGAGCGAGATTACTGGTTTGGAATGGAGCCGAGTCGATTTGGAACGTAAAACGGCTTGGCTTGACCGTACCAAGAATGGAACGCCGCGAGGTGTTCCGTTAAACCGTGATGCGGTGGCGGTGCTGGAAGTGGAGCGCGGCAAGCATGAGAGCTACTGTTTTACTTATCGTGGAAAGCCGATCCGACGGGGTATTTGCAATAACGGCTGGCTTGAAGCGGTGAGGAAATCGGGGCTTCAGGATTTTCGCTTTCATGATCTTCGGCATACTTGGGCTTCCTGGCATCGCCAACGGGGCACCAGCACCGATGAGCTCAAAGAGCTTGGAGGTTGGAAGTCCCGCGTCATGGTGGATCGTTATGCGAAATATGGAACTGAGCATCTAGCGGTTGCTGCTTCGCGTGTCGAATCCGGCAGGGGTGGGCAGGTTGTGGATATTTTTCCACGTTTTCCCCACGGTGAGCTTAAAAAGAAAAAGCTAGTTTCGAGCTAGTGATTGATTTATTTGGCTCCCCGAGTAGGGCTCGAACCTACGACCTGCGGATTAACAGTCCGTCGCTCTACCAACTGAGCTATCGGGGAATTTGGATGCGCTTTTGAAGCGCGCTTATGTTAGCGTTTCGGGCGTTGGCGGTCAATCAAAACTCGCGGAAAAGACAGGTAAATCGGCCATGAGATGGTTCAAGCGGTTGTTAATTACGGGCGCGGTGCTGCTTGTCGTTCTCATCGCCGTACCGTTTTTTGTCCCGCTCAGCACCTATATTCCTGAAATAGAAAAGCTTGTCAGTGAGAGACTGCATGTACCAGTGACGATTCAGTCGCTGCATATATGGCTGGTACCCACACCACACGCCGTGTTGAGTGGGATTACGGTCGGCAGGACAGGGAATATCAAAATCGGCAAGATCAGCGTCGAGCCGGACTGGTCTTCTGTGTTCGAGTCGGTCAGGGTGCTGAAAAGCGTGGATATTGATACTTTGACGCTGCGCCAAGAAGTGCTCAATAAAATTCCTGTCTGGATTGAATCAAGCTCGTCGTTGCGACAAGCCGTCAGAATCAAGCAAGTGCGGTTGCACAATCTGCGCCTGGAGTTGAAAAAACAAACACTGGGGCCGTTTAACGCTGACGCCGAAATCGGATCTGACAACAAACTCGAAACGGCGATGATTACAAGCCCGGACGAGAAGCTGAAAATCACAGTGAAGCCGGAAAAGGGCAGCTACCTGTTAAATGTGGCCGCCAAGAAATGGCAGCCGCCGATCCCACAGCCGGTGTTGATTGACGAGTTATCCATGCACGGCAGAGCGACTCAACAAGATCTCAGCCTGCAGCAAATCAGCGCCAAACTCTACGGCGGTAGCGCAACCGGTAAAATGCAAATGAGCTGGCACGGCGACTGGAAGGGAAATGGGGAGCTTCACATTAAAGAAGTTGAAATCGAACCGCTGCTGAAGCTGTTTACCAAGACCTCTTTAAGCGGCAAGCTCACCGCGGACGGCCAATTTAGCGGCAACGGCAATAGCGCCGAGCAACTGATTGACAACCCGAACCTCGACATGGCTTTCAGCATCGCCGATGGCGTGATCAACAATGTAGATCTGGTGCAGGCGGTGAAGCTTATCACCATGGAAGGTTCGAGCGGCGGGCAGACGCGTTTTAACGAACTTTCCGGCAATTTGCAGCTCGCCGACAAGCGCTATCGGCTGCGCAACATTAAAGTAACATCGGGCATGCTCGGCGCGGATGGCAACGTGGATATAGCACCGAATCAGGAATTGTCAGGAACGCTGAGCGTGAAAATAAAAAGCGGCATCAACCTGGTGAGCATGCCGCTGGCGGTTTCGGGAACGGTCAACGATCCGCTGCTGCGGCCGACTGCCGGAGCCATGGCTGGCGCTGCTGCCGGCACGGTGCTGCTGGGCCCGGTATTGGGGACCTCGCTAGGAATTAAGGCCGGAGAATTTACCCAAAACTTGTTTGGCAAAAAAGAAAATAAACAGGAGAAACAGGAGAAACAGGAAAAATAGACCGGATTAAATCAGCGCCTGGTGTATCCTCTCCAGCGCTTTCTTGAGATTCTCCATTGATGTTGCAAAAGACAAGCGGATATAGCCCGCCGCGCCGAACGCAGACCCCGGCACTACCGCTACGCCTTTTTCCAGAAGATATTCACTAAACGCGATATCGCTGCCGTTTTTGAGCAAGCCTTTTGCATGCAGCCGGGCAACCGCTTCGCTGATGTCGGGAAAGGCGTAAAACGCGCCGCCGCTTGGCAGGCATTTCACTCCCGGCATGGCGTTGAGCTTTTCTACTACAAACGCATGACGCTCGCGGAATGCCTTGACCATCGGTTGTATGCACGACTGGTCGCCGTTCAACGCAGCTTCCGCCGCCACCTGCGAAATCGAGGTCGGGTTGGAGGTGCTTTGCGACTGCACGTTTTCCATCGCCGTGATGATGTGCTCCGGACCGGCGGCGTAGCCGATCCGCCATCCGGTCATGGAATAGGCCTTGGACACGCCGTTTAGCACCATGGTGCGCGGATAGAGATCCGGGCAAGCGTTGAGAATGTTCACAAACTTGCCCTGGTCGAGCAGAATATGCTCGTACATGTCATCGGTGGCTATCAGCACCTGCGGATATTTGCGCAGCGCCTCGCCCAGCGTTTTCAGTTCATCCCTGTCGTAAACCGCGCCAGTGGGATTGCTGGGGCTGTTGATGACCACCATTTTGGTCTTGGGCGTGATCGCCGCCTGCAATTGCCTGGGGGTAATCTTAAACCCTTGTCCGATGCCGGCTTCGATGATGACCGGCTTGCCTTCCGCAATCAACACGATATCGGGGTAGGAGACCCAGTACGGCGCGGGGATGATGACTTCGTCGCCTGGATTGATGTGGGAGAGCATCAGGTTGAAAAAGCTGTGCTTGCCGCCACAGGAAACCAGAATCTGCCTGATGGTGTAATCCAGGCTGTTGTCGCGCTTGAACTTGGCGATGACTGCGCTTTTCAGGCCGGGCGTGCCGCCGACCGGTGTGTACTTGGTAAAGCCCTGGTTAATGGCGACAATCGCCGCATCCTTGATGTGCTGGGGCGTGTCGAAATCCGGCTCGCCGGCGCCGAGGCCGATGATGTCTTTGCCTTCGGCTTTAAGCTTGGCCGCGCGGGCGGTGACGGCAAGGGTGGGGGAGGGTTTGATGAGCTGAACTCGCGCTGAAAGTTCCAATGGGTTTCCTCTATGGCAGATGCGGCGCCAGGCAAAGCCGGCGTGCTAAAATCAAATGTTTAAAACTTTGATAGGTTTTACGATCCAATGTGAAGCCGGACACAATTTGGGGTAGAGGTGTTGCGCGACCTCTACCCCAACCTCGCAGTTACTTACACAAGGGTCGTTATTCTACCCGTGATTGTCACTTTTCCCAATAGCCCTTACCGCCTGCATCAACCGTTCGAGCCGGCGGGCGATCAGCCGGAAGCGATTGCGCAGCTCACCGAGGGCATCGAGAAGGGCCTGGTTTACCAGACACTGCTAGGAGTCACCGGCTCGGGAAAAACCTACACCATGGCCCACGTAATCGCCCGGCTTGGCCGCTCGGCGATGGTGCTGGCGCCGAACAAGACGCTGGCCGCCCAGCTCTACGCCGAATTCCGCGAGTTCTTCCCTGAAAACGCCATCGAGTACTTTGTCTCTTATTACGACTACTACCAGCCGGAAGCCTATGTGCCTTCGCGCGATTTGTATATCGAGAAAGATTCGAGCATCAACGAGCATATCGAGCAGATGCGGCTTTCCGCCACCAAATCGCTGCTCGAGCGCGAGGATTGCATAATCGTTGCCACCGTCTCGGCGATTTACGGCATCGGCGATCCGGTGGATTTTCACGGCATGATCCTGCATCTGCGTGAAAAGGAGAAAACCGCGCAACGCGATATCATCAAGCGGCTCACCGAAATGCAGTACGAGCGCAACGAGCTTGAGTTTCGCCGCGGCGTGTTCCGCGTGCGCGGCGACGTGGTGGACGTTTTCCCGGCGGAAAACTCGGAAACCGCTTTGCGCATCACGCTTTTCGACGACGAAGTGGAAAGCCTGTCGCTGTTTGATCCGCTGACCGGCCACATCGAGCAGCGTGTCGGACGCTACACAGTTTATCCCTCGAGCCATTATGTCACGCCGCGCGACACGACCTTGCACGCCATCGAGGCCATCAAGCTGGAACTGCGCGAACGGATCGAATATTTTCAGAAACACAACAAGCTCGTCGAAGCGCAACGGATCGAGCAGCGCACGCGCTTTGATTTGGAAATGCTGAACGAACTGGGTTTTTGCAAAGGCATAGAGAATTATTCGCGCCACCTCTCGGGCAGAAAGGAGGGCGAGCCGCCGCCGACCCTGATCGATTACCTGCCACCCCAGGCGTTGATGATTATCGACGAAAGCCATGTCACGATCCCGCAGCTCGGCGGGATGTACCGCGGCGACCGCTCGCGCAAGGAAAACCTGGTGGATTACGGTTTCCGCCTGCCTTCCGCCTTGGACAACCGCCCATTGCGTTTCGACGAATTCCAGAAAGTGATGCGCCAGGCGATTTTTGTTTCCGCCACGCCCGCCGAATACGAGCGGGAGCATGCGGCGCAGGTGGTGGAGCAGGTGGTACGGCCCACCGGGCTGGTTGATCCGCGTCTCGAAGTCCGGCCGGCCGCGACCCAGGTGGATGATTTGCTATCCGAAGTGAATGTGCGGGCAAAGGCCGGCGAACGCGTTCTGGTGACTACGCTCACCAAGCGCATGGCCGAGGACCTGACTGAATATTTCGCCGACCACGGCGTGAAGGTGCGTTACCTGCACTCGGACATCGAAACTGTGGAGCGGGTGGAAATCATACGCGACCTGCGGCTTGGGGTGTTCGATGTGCTGGTCGGGATCAACCTGCTGCGCGAAGGTCTGGACATTCCCGAGGTGTCGCTGGTGGCGATACTCGATGCCGACAAGGAAGGCTTCCTGCGCTCCGAGCGTTCGCTGATTCAGACCATAGGCCGCGCCGCGCGGCATATCAACGGCGCGGCGATTCTTTATGCCGATAGAGTAACCGGTTCGATGCGGCGCGCGATTGATGAGACTGAGCGGCGCCGCAAAAAGCAGGTGCGCCACAACCAGCAGCGCGGCATTACACCGAAAGGGGTGAGCAAGCGCATCAAGGACATGATAGACGGTATTTATGATTTCGACACCGCGCAGCAGGAACTGAAGGCGGCGCAGAAAGAAGCGGCCTACAAAGTCATGAGCGAAAAGGAATTGACCCGCGAGGTCAAGCGGCTGGAGAAAGAGATGCTAACCTGCGCCAGGAATCTCGAATTCGAGCGCGCCGCAGAATTGCGTGACCAGCTGAAGGAACTCAAGCAGCGATTATTTATTGGCCTAACCACATAGACCTTAGGGATGAAAAATCAGTATTTCGGCGACGTTAATGATTACCGTAAATACGGATTGCTTCGCTTACTTTTTGAGAACCCCGGCTCGGCTATGAAGCTGAGTGTTTGTTGGATGTTGACCTCAAACGATTCACGTAAGGATGGCGAATTCCGCAAGTACCTCAGCGATAAAAAACATAACTGGTGCGCTTACGATCCAGAACTTTTCAAAAAACTTAAAAAATCGGATCGACCTCGACGAGGTCGAAGTGTCAAAGATGCCGGGATTCACAACTTATTGAGGAATGCGACCTATTTTTCTTATCCTTTAGGGGATTCGGCGGCCAAACGCGGAGAATACTTCAAATTTATGCAGGAGAAATTCGGTGAGCAAGACGTAAACTTAATTTTTCTAGATCCCGATAATGGGCTTGAGACTGATTCAGTTGGGTACGGAGGAAAAGACTCATCGAAGTATCTTTACTGGGACGAAGTGGAGCGCGTTGCCAAAAAAAGATCATTGATCATTTATCAACATTTCCGGCGCGAGCCACGGAATTCTTTCATTCAAAAGCAATTAGCTAATCTCAAGGTTCACACAAATGCTGCGGAAACACACGCATTTTTTACATCATATGTGGTTTTTCTCGTTGCGATCCACAGAGATCATGCCGACTTGAAAAACGCCTGCAAGGCTGCCGCTAAGGAGTTAAGCGAAAGCCGCCATGTTCCTGGACGAAGGGTGCGGTGGATTCTCAAGTGGGTGTATCTAGACTAAGACAACAGCCGGTTGATTTTACGTGCCTTTCGCTTATTACCGACGACTGAACGAGGAACAAAGGCGAATTTACCGCCGCAGTGACGAGGTCCGTTTTATTCCTTTGCTACCGAAGTTACGTCCGATTTTGCCGCTGGGAACGCTGGCCCGTGCCCTCAAGCAGGACGATTTGAAGGAAGCGCAAACCGTTTGCCGGCAAATCCTGGATAACCTGACAGCAGCGCTTAAGGTGCCGCCGGTTTCAGTAGCGGTCCACGCCGTACGCCCGCGCGGGCACTGGGGCGAGTTGCACGGGCTTTATACACCGGGGGATGGCGGCAAGCCGGCGCACGTC
Source organism: Burkholderiales bacterium (assembly GCA_035543335.1). Taxonomy (NCBI): domain Bacteria; kingdom Pseudomonadati; phylum Pseudomonadota; class Betaproteobacteria; order Burkholderiales; species Burkholderiales bacterium. Next base: position 6,030 of record DASZZH010000003.1, on the reverse strand, counting down.
GAGATCTGGATGCGCACCGTCCGACGCCGGCAGGTTGTGGCGTTTCGAACCTTCCTGAGAACATTGTTGCACGAACTTTGTCATCATCTGGATTATGAGTTGCTCAAGCTGCCGGAGAGCTTTCACACTGAAGGTTTTTACCAACGCGAGTCCAGCCTGTTAAATCAGCTTGCGCCTAAAGATGACGCCGGGATCCAATCACCAGCTACAGCGCAAAAGCAGCTGGTGTAATCACCATTAATTTGCGATCAATATGCAAAGAATCAGAATCTTGTTTGTATGCACGGGCAACATCTGCCGTTCGCCCACTGCGGAGGCGGTGTTCCGTCGGCGCATTCAGCAAGCGGGTCTAGAACATGCCTTCAGCGCGGATTCGGCGGGGACCCACGATTTCAATCTCGGCAGCGCGCCCGATGCACGGGCGCAAGCAGCGGCGGAGCACAGGGGTTACGGCATGGAAAGAATGTGCGCGCGCCAGGTGACGATGAGTGATTTCGAAACTTTTAATTTCATCCTGGCGATGGATAAAGGCAATCTGGCGATATTGAAAAGGGCGTGCCCGCCGGAATGCCTGCACAAGCTCACATTGGTCACGCAATTCAGCAGCAATTACCCGGGCTGGGAAATTCCCGACCCATATTCAGGCGACACCCTTGCTTTCGAGCGGGTGCTGGATATGCTGGAGGATGCAGTGGAAGGTCTGGTCATGCGCTTGAGCCGGTAGCTCGAAAGCCGGGTTTGATTAAACGGGCTTGGGCAATTGACGCACGAATTGCTCGATGCCACGCAACAACATTTCCACCGCGATCGCGGTCAGAATCAAACCCATCAAGCGCTGAAAAGCCTGAACACCACGATCGCCGACGAGCCGGCTGATGCGCTCGGCGAATACCAGCACCGAAGTTGCAATGCCGAGTGTGAGGCTGAGCGCGATTATCCAATCAGCGATGCGCTCGGGCTCCCTGGAAACCAGCAGCAGTACCGTCGCGAGCGCCGAAGGGCCGGCAATCGAAGGAATCGCGAGCGGAACGATGAAAGGCTCTCGGTCCACTTTGTCGCCGAAAATTCCGCCGGGGTGAAGGAATATCATGCGCAGCGCGATCAAAAACAGAATCACGCCACCGGCGATGCCGAGCGAGCTTTGCGAAAGATTCAGCACACGCATGAAAGGCGCACCGACGAACATGAAGGCAAGCAGCACGGCGTAGGCAATCGCGCATTCCCTCAGGATGATTTTGAGTTTGCGCGAAGCTTCCGTGCGCGCGAGCGCCGCGACGAAAATCGGGACGTTCCCGAACGGATCAACCACCAGCAGCAGCAAAATGGTGGCTGAAACGAAGGAAATATCCATGACTGCTTCCGTTATTTGTGGGTTTCCACCTGCACCAAAGGTTCGTCTTCGGCTGGAGCGGGAGCGGGTCTGGGGCGTGGAGTCCGCGTTTGTGTTGCCGCCATTTCTTCCGCCTGGTTTTCCGCGTCTTTCAGTTTTTCCGGCTGGGTTTCAATTTGCACCAGATCGTTTGGCTCGCCGATATCGTAGGAATCCAGCACTGCGTTAGCTTGCGGCGATAACTCACTGGTGACCGGCGTTTCCGCCTGCACACGAGCGAGATGCTCGATTGGTGCGGGTGACGGAACATTTATCGGCGCAGGCGCTTCCTGCGCTAATTCTCTCGGTTGAGCCGCAGCTTCCTGCGCCGTTACCGGAGCGATAATGTTTACCGGTTTTAACGCTGGTTCCGCCTGCGGGGAATACCCCTCGCTTCTGCGCTCGCCGCGCTGCTTGCCTCCGCGCCGGCCGCGCTTTCCGCGATGTTCGCCTGCTTCGCGTTGAGGCTCGGGTCTTTCAGGCCGATTATCAGCCTTGGCTTCAAGTCTTGGCTGCGGCGCGCGGTTTTTCTGCTGCGGATTATCGGGGCGCTCATGCGTGCGCGGTTGCTGTGCTTGAGCAGGCCTTGTCGCCGCTTCAGCTTCATGACGGTTGCGCTGGCCCGTGCGCTGTTCGAAACGTTCGCGCCGGCCGCGACCGCGACTGCGGTTGCGCATGGGCGGCTTTGGCTTGGGCTGCGTTTCCTCTTTCTTTTTCTCATCGTGTTTGAACCAGCTCAGTATCTTGGCGATTAAAGTCGGCTTGGCCGTTACCCTCACCGGGGCGGGTTGCTGCGGAGTAATGCCTTGCACCGCCGCTTGCGGGCGGACCGGTTTCGTTTCCTGGGGCGTAACGAGCGTTTTCTCTTCTTCGACTGGCATTTCCACCATGCTGTAGCTCGCAGTAGCTTCGATCTGTCCCATTTCATCGTGGCGCAGGCGGGAGACGTTGTAATTCGGTGTTTCCAGATGAATATTGGGAATCAGCAAAACGTTGGCCCGGAAGCGTGCCTCGATGCGATGAATATCGGCGCGCTTTTCATTCAACAGAAAGGTGGCGACATCCACCGGCACTTGCGCGTGTATCGCCGCAGTGTTCTCCTTCATAGCTTCTTCTTGAATGATTCTCAGGATGTGGAGCGCGGTGGACTCGGTGCCGCGGATATGGCCGGTGCCGTGGCAGCGGGGGCAGGGCATATGGCTGGTCTCGCCCAAGCTGGGCTGCAGGCGCTGGCGTGATAGTTCCAGCAGGCCAAAGCGCGATATCTTGCCCATTTGTACGCGGGCGCGGTCATAGCGCAACGCTTCGCGCAGCCGGTTTTCCACTTCACGTTGATTGCGTTGGATTTCCATGTCGATGAAATCAATCACGATCAGGCCGCCCAAGTCGCGCAGACGCAGTTGCCGCGCAATTTCATCTGCCGCTTCTAGATTGGTGTTCAGCGCGGTCTGCTCGATGTCGGCGCCGCGCGTGGCGCGCGCCGAATTGACGTCGATCGATACCATCGCCTCGGTATGATCTATGATAACCGCGCCGCCGGAAGGCAGCAGCACCTGGCGGGCGAACGCGGTTTCGATCTGATGCTCGATCTGGAAGCGCGAAAACAGCGGCACGTCGTCTTTGTAAAGCTTGATGCGGTTGACGTTGCCCGGCATCACGTGGCTCATGAACTGCCGCGCCTGCTCTTGAATCTCTTCGGTGTCGATCAGGATTTCGCCGATATCGTGGTGGAAGTAGTCGCGGATCGCCCGCACCACCAGGCTGCTTTCGAGGTAAATCAGCGAGGGTGCCTTTTCTGTCTTGGCGGCGTTCTCGATCGCTTCCCACAACTGCAGCAGATAGTTCAAATCCCACTGCAGTTCTTCGAGGTTCCTGTCGATGCCGGCGGTGCGGCCAATGATGCTCATGCCTTGTGGCACTTCGAGCCGGGCCATGACGTCCCTAAGCTCGTTGCGCTCTTCGCCCTCGATGCGTCGCGACACCCCGCCGCCGCGCGGGTTGTTGGGCATCAAAACGATGTAGCGGCCGGCGAGGCTGATAAAGGTGGTCAGCGCCGCTCCTTTATTGCCGCGCTCGTCTTTATCAACCTGGACGATCAGCTCCTGACCCTCGCGCAGCACATCCTGGATGCGTGCGCGGGCAGGATCAATGTCGGTATGGAACCAGGCGCGTGCGACTTCCTTGAAGGGGAGGAACCCATGGCGCTCGCCGCCGTAGTCCATAAAGGCGGCCTCCAGGCTGGGTTCGATGCGGGTGATAACACCCTTGTAGATATTGCTTTTGCGCTGCTCTTTGCCTGCGGATTCAATATCAAGGTCGATGAGTTTTTGGCCATCGACTATTGCGACGCGCAACTCTTCGGATTGCGTCGCGTTGAACAACATGCGTTTCATTTTATGCTCTCCCGCGCTCAACACGGGCAGGGCAAGCCCTCAACGCCGCTATAATAGCGGTGTGTATTTGAGTATTTGTCAGGTGCTCATTATGACTTCAGGATCGACTGATATAGACAATTCACTCAACGGGTTTGTCATTAAAATCCTGTTTATTCGTTTCAGGATTTGAAAATCTGCTAGGAGCGCGTAATCCAATAATTGTTTTCGCTACTTTAATCTTTAAAGGTGGTGAGCGGAGTTAACCAGCTTGTCAGGTTTTACAATGGATTCAGGCACTTGGCACCGAACCGCTGGGCCGGTGGATCTTAAATACCTCCGGCACGGGTAAACCATGAATTTCCAGTATAAGCAAAATGCATGATTTAAGCAAAGACTCCGTTTCCCAGGGAACGGTCGGCGAAGAAGGTGAAAACCAGCGTATAGACAATTATTTGGCGAAGGTTTTAAAAGGAGTTCCTAGAAGCCATATTTACCGGATTTTGCGCAGTGGTGAAGTGCGGGTAAACAGCCGGCGGGTAGATCCGACCTACCGCCTGCAGGCGGGCGACAAACTGCGTATTCCACCAATACGCATTGCCCGTTCTGCCGCAAAATCTGCCGCGCTGCCGCCAAAGCTTGTATTCCAGGTCTTATACGAAGACGATTGTCTTCTGGTAATCAACAAGCCCGCGGGATTAGCCGTGCATGGCGGCAGCGGCGTGAGCTTCGGCGTCATTGAGCAGTTAAGGGCGTACGAACCCAAGCCGAGGTTTCTCGAACTGGTGCACCGCCTTGACCGGGAAACCTCCGGCATCCTGATTTTGGCCAAAAAACGCAGCGCGTTGACTTCCGTGCATCGGATGCTGCGCGAAGGCGAGGTGGAAAAGCGTTATCTGGTACTGGTCAGGGGCCGGTGGGTAAACACCAGGCAAAGCGTCAAACTGCCTCTCAATAAATACGTCACGGCAGCGGGTGAACGGCGCGTATCGGTGAAAGAAGGCGGTCAAGCCGCGCATACGTTGTTTTTTCTGCGACAAAACTTTCGAGATTACAGTCTTCTCGAAGCCGAGCTTAAAACTGGGCGCACGCATCAAATTCGCGCGCATCTTGCCCATCTCGGCTTCCCCATAGCGGGCGATGACAAATATGGGGATTTCACTTTAAACCGCGAATTGGCCAAGCAGGGTTTGAAGCGCATGTTTCTCCATGCCTGCAGAGTAGCGCTAAAACACCCGAAAAGCGGCGCAGTGCTGGAACTGGAAGCACCTCTGCCAGAAGATCTGCAACGCTTTGTCCAGCAGCTGGGGGAACGCGCTTGAACCGGATTGAATCGGCGGTGAAGCCGGAGCGTTTCCATCTTCTGGTTTTCGACTGGGACGGAACGCTCACCGATTCCGCCGACCTCATCGTCGCTTCGATGCAGCCGGCATGCGATGATTTCGGCCTGCCCGTTCCCAATCCGCTAGAGGTGAAACACATCATCGGCCTGGGTTTCAGGGAGGCGCTGGCGCATTTGCTGCCCGACTTTTCGCCCGACGATTACCCGCAAATGGTGGAGCGCTATCGTCGTCATTTTCTTTCGCTACAGGCGCCGATCCCGGTTTTTCCCGGGGTCAACGAAACTTTGCAAGCTTTGCATCAAGTGGGATTCCTGCTCGCGGTGGCGACCGGCAAGAGCCGCAAAGGTTTGAATCGTGATTTTCAGGAAACCGGTCTGGGCCGCTATTTCCACGCTTCGCGCTGCGCAGATGAATGTTTTTCCAAGCCGCACCCCGGCATGTTGCTGGAATTGATTGAGGAAATGGATGTGGCTGCCGAAAAAACGCTGATGATAGGCGACACCACCCATGATTTGCAGATGGCAAAAAACGCCGGCGTGGCCTCGCTCGCGGTGAGTTATGGTGCTCACCCGAAACAAAGCCTGATTGAGCTTTCTCCTTTTGCCTGCTTGGACGATATCCGGGAATTGCTGCCGTGGTTAGGGAACCTCTGATTAAGTCCCACGCGGTTGCGACGGTGCGCAATTCGGGTGCAGGGCGAGGCGTGAGGAGCACCGTTTGGTAGAGGCCAAATCAGCGACGAACAACAAAGTCATGCGCACGGATTGCCCCCTCCGGGTTGCGGCAAAATACGGTGTCTGCGTCGTGCTCGCCGGAGCGTGGAGCCTCGACACATGCGACCGCGAAGGCGAGCGCTGGCCCGCTTCACTGCACAGCTTCGCAGGTGCGGACGCTGCGCGGGCCCTCCTCGGTGTCGTACTTCGAGTACGACCTTCGTCGCGCGCCT
>DASZZH010000002.1 GCA_035543335.1 Burkholderiales bacterium | reverse complement strand
GACCAGCCGTATCCCCCGACTCGGCGCGAATTTCATGTGAATTGAAGTGGCCGCGCGACTCGGCGTGCGAAGCATCGGGGCGGGAACGCGGCCGGGGCGACTTCGGTGATGAGCTAATCAGATGACCAGCCGTATCCCCCGGCTCGGCGCGAATTTCATGTGAATTGAAGTCGCAATAGGGGCATTTTTTCACACACCACGGAATGTGAATATAGAGCGCGAGCGGCGGCAGCGCGCGCAAACGCGGTAAGGGGTAAGGAGTAAGGGGTAAGGAATGAACTTTCATCACCTTTGCATTTTCCATCTAACTCCTCACCCCTTACTCCACACGCGCAGTTGCGCAGCAAGCTGCGCCAGCGCCCGGCCGCGGTGGCTGATTTGGTTTTTCACTTCCAGCGGCAACTCCGCCGCGCTTTTACCCAATTCCGGAACGAAAAACAGCGGGTCGTAGCCGAAGCCGCCGCTTCCTCTCGGCTGATGCAGGATTTCGCCGGGCCATGCACCTTCGGCAATCAGCGGCTGCGGGTCGCCGGCATGGCACGTAAGCGCCATCACGCAGTAGTAATGCGCACGGCGGTCAGTCGCCGCATGCAGTACTTGAAGCAGTTTCAAATTGTTGCGCTCGTCGGATTTGGGTTCGCCCGCGTAGCGCGCCGACAGCACACCCGGCTGGCCGTTCAGCACATCCACGCAAATGCCCGAATCATCGGCGAGCGCCGGAAGTCCGCAAAGCTCGCTCGCATGCCGCGCTTTGGCCAGAGCATTTTCGACAAAAGTCGCATGCACCTCGTCCGCCTCGGGAATGTCGAAAGCCGACTGCGCCAGCACTTCGATTTTCAGCGGCGCGAGCAACTCGCGGATTTCGCGCAGCTTACCCGCGTTATTGCTGGCGATAACGAGTTTTTTCATGGATTAAAACCTGTTAACCGCAGTGGACGCCGAGGACGCGGAGAAAACCAAAAATGAGAAAACATGATATTAAAATGACTTGCCTTTGCGTCCTCCGCGGTAAAAGCCTTACTTAACTTTCAATGCCGCCTTCTGTTTAGCGATGAGCTGCTTGATGCCGGCTTGCGCAAGATCAAGCAGCGCATTCATCTCCTCGCGGTTAAACGGCTCGCCTTCCGCCGTGCCCTGGACTTCCACGAAGCCGCTGTTTCCGGTCATCACCACATTCATGTCGGTCTCACAATTAGAATCTTCCACATAATCGAGGTCGAGCACCGGCTTGCCTTGATAAATCCCGACAGAAACCGCCGCGACAAAATCATTGAGCGGCGATTCGGCGATGAGCTTGCGCTTGAGCAAATGCGTCACGGCGTCATGCAGCGCGACAAAGCTGCCGGTGATGCCGGCGGTGCGCGTGCCGCCGTCGGCCTGAATCACGTCGCAGTCGATTTGAATGGTGCGCTCGCCCAGTTTTTGCGTGTCCACCACCGCGCGCAGTGCCCGGCCGATGAGCCGCTGGATTTCCTGCGTGCGCCCCGACTGCCTGCCGCGCGCCGCCTCGCGGTCGGCGCGGATTCCAGTCGAACGCGGCAGCATGCCGTATTCTGCGGTGACCCAGCCCCGGCCCCTGCCTTTGAGAAAGGAAGGCACCTTTTCGTCAACGCTGGCGGTGCAAATCACCTTGGTGTCGCCGCATTCGATGAACACCGAGCCTTCGGCGTGCTTGGTATAATGCCGCGTAAATTTCACTTCGCGTAGCTCATTGGGTTTGCGTTGGCTGGGGCGCATGGCTACTTCTTGTACTTCCCGATGGTTTTCTGGATTTCGGCAATCGCCCGTTCGATTTCTTGGTCGGTGACGTCCGACGCATCCGCATGCTCGCGGCCAAAACTGCTCATTTGCGTGGTAACGGCAGTAAGCGGCATGGTGACAGTCGAAACTTCGGGCGCAGCCTCGTCGCGCGCATCCCCGCCCCAAGTCATGCCGATGGCGCTGATGTTGTCGCTTCTCCCGCCTTCGCGCAACTCCACCTGGTCCATGAGTTGCTGCACGGCCTGGATGACGGGATAATTGAAAATTGTGTAAACGATTTCCTCGTCGGCAAGCGGCCCCCACAAACCGTCGCTGCACAACATGAGGGTGTCCCCTCGTCGCATCACCGTCTTTTTCGACAATTCCACATCCAGCGGCAGGAACCCGCCCATGCAATTGTAAATCTTGTTGCGCTCCGGATAAGCCGCTGTCTGCTCCGGCGTGAGGCTGCCTTGGTCCAGTAGTTGCTGCACCTTGGAGTGGTCACGGGTGCGCGTAAGGAGCTTGCCGCCACGGAATAAATACAGGCGCGAATCGCCGACATGCGCCCAATAAGCGAGGCCATCCTGGACGATACAGGCGACACAAGTGGTGCGCGGTGATTCCAACAAATCATGGTCGTTGGCATAACTCAGGATCGCGCTGTGTGCATCTTGAAACGCACAGCGCAGGAAAACCCGCGGCTCCTCCAGCTTGGGATTAGCGTGCTTTTCGAAGCTCTCGACAATCAGCTGCACCGCCAGCTGCGCCGCCACTTCACCGTGCAAATGCCCGCCCATGCCGTCGGCGAGCACCATCAGCAGCGCATCGCGGCTGTAGGAATAAGCGATGCGATCCTGGTTGTGCTTGCGGCCGCCGGTGCGGCTTTTCTGGTAAATGGTGAATTTCACTTATCGGCCTCGCCGATGCCAAATCTGCTGCGCAAGCCCATCAGGAAATTATTTTTCCGGGCTTTGCCGGGTTTTTTTACCAGGGTTTTTTGCAGGACGAACACGCTGGGCGGGCGCTCCTGTGGATCAAGGCGCAAACACCAGTCGATGATGTCAAGCAGCTCGTCGGAATATTCGCCGCCGAAGGTTTTCTTCGCCGTCTCGTACTTGTCGTCCTGCGCCCGCAAATCCGCCGCCTGCGGCGCGCGGGAAGCGAGGCAGGAAAAGATACTCGCACCCACGCTGTAGATGTCGCTCCAGGGGCCGAGTAAATCCAGGCTTTTGTATTGCTCCGGCGGGGCGAAGCCGGGCGTATACATTGGCTTCAGGCGCGGGCTGTCGAGGGTAAGCGTTTGGCGCGCCGCGCCGAAATCCAAAAGCACCGGCGAGCCGTCGGCGGCGCGCAGATAAATATTCGCCGGCTTGATGTCGAGATGCAGAAGCTTGTGCGTGTGCACTTCACGCAGGCCGTTCAGCAGATGGCCGAACACGTGGCGGATGAAATTTTCGGAAAGGGTATGCTTGTGCTGCTGGATTTGCTCCTGCAGCGTGCGGCCGCGCTCGTACTGCATCACCATATACACGGTATCGTTGGCACGGAAGAAATTCAACACTCGCACCACGTTGGGATGGATGATGCGCGCCAGCGCACGGCCTTCCTCGAAAAAGCAGCGCATGCCGTAGTGGAAGGTGGCGAGATTGTCGGCGGATGTGGCGCGCACCGCATAGCCGTCCCGGCGCAGCGCCAGCACACTCGGCAGATATTCCTTGATGGCGACGAGTCTGTTGTGCTCATCGAAGGCACGGTACACGAGGCTGAAGCCGCCGCGGCTCAAAGGCTTGTCGACACGGTAGTTCAGCAGCTGGTAGCCGTTGGGAAGCGGCATATTGGATTGTGGAGTCATGCCTAGTAAGAATATGCTATCGTTTTGAAATGACCATCATTGTCGGTATTTGCGCGGTTAATGTAAAGCACCGGAAAACCACATGATTTACAGCATGACGGGCTTCGCCGTGGCGACCCGGGAACTCACACGCGGCGCGCTCAATCTCGAACTGCGTTCGGTCAACCACCGCTATCTGGATGTGCAATTGCGGCTGCCGGAAGAATTGCGCCTGCTCGAACCGGCGCTACGCGAGGTAATAATAAGTGGCGTCACCCGCGGCAAGGTGGATTGCCGCCTGAGCCTGGAGTCAGCGGCGGGAACACCCCTCGCGCCACAGCTCAATACCGAACTTTTGCAGCAACTGGTGGAAATGAACCTGGTCGTGAGGGCTGCGCTGCCGGATGCGCGGAGCTTAAGTGTCGCCGACATTCTGCGGTGGCCCGGCTTGCTGGGAAGCGACAGCTTGTCCCCGGAAGACCTGCGCGAACCCTGCGTCAGCCTGCTGCACAAGGCGCTCGATGAGCTCAACGCCACCCGGCGGCGCGAAGGCGAAAAACTCAAAGGTTTATTGTTGGAACGCATCGAAAAAATGGAGCGTCTGGTGGCGGAAGTGGCGCCGCGTATTCCGGAAATCGTCGCCGCCTACCGGGAAAAGCTCGGATCCAGGCTTTCCGAAGCGCTGATCAACCGCGAAGACGATCGCATCCGCCAGGAATTCGCGTTGTTCGCCGCCAAAATCGACGTGGACGAGGAACTGACGCGCCTTAGCACACACCTGGGCGAAACCCGGCAAATCCTCGAGCACGGCGGCGCGGTGGGCAAGCGCCTCGATTTCCTGATGCAGGAATTGAATCGCGAGGCCAATACGCTCGGCTCCAAATCCGTCGACAGCGGAATGTCAAAAGTGGCGATGGAACTCAAGGTGCTGATCGAGCAGATGCGCGAGCAAATCCAAAACATCGAGTGAGGAGCAAGGCGTGAAGAGTAAGATGTTTTTTTGCGCAGGCCACGAAAAGCAAAATCTGAGTCTTATTTTTTACTCCTGACCCCTCACTCCTTACCCCTTACTTGCTATGACTGGTAATCTCTTCATCGTCGCCGCCGCCTCCGGCGCAGGCAAAACCAGCCTGGTGCGCGCGCTGCTGGATAACGACCCGCGGGTGCGCAAGTCGGTTTCCTGCTCCACGCGCGCGCCGCGCGCAGGGGAAGTCAACGGCCAGCACTACAATTTCGTCTCGCAGCAGAAATTTTCAGAGATGCTGAAACGCGGCGAATTTCTGGAACACGCCGAAGTGCACGGCAATTACTACGGCACGTCGAAAAACTGGGTTGAGGATGCAATGAAGGGCGGCGGCGACATTCTGCTGGAAATCGACTGGCAGGGCGCGCAACAGGTGCGGCGCATTTTTCCGCAAGCCGTCGGAATCTTCATCCTGCCACCGTCGCTCGCCGTGTTGGAGGAGCGATTGCGCGCCCGCGGCCAGGACAGCATGGACGTGATTGCGAGCCGCCTCAAAGCCGCGCGCGAGGAAATGAGCCACGTCCAGGAGTTTGACTATGTTATTATTAACGAAGAGTTCGGGCAGTCGGTGCAGGAACTGATATGCATCGTCCACGCGCAAAGGCTGAAGCTCAAAGCCCAGCTTGAGCGCAACCACGATCTGATTAACCGCTTGAAGTGAGTCGCGAGGAAATATGGCACGCATTACCGTTGATGACTGCATGAAAAAAATCCCCAACCGCTTTGAATTGACGCTGACGGCAACTTACCGCGCGCGTCAGCTCGCCACCGGCGCAAGCCCGCTGATCGAGCCGAACAAGGACAAACCCACGGTGATCGCACTGCGTGAAATCGCGCAAGGCCTGGTTGGCGTGGACATCCTGCACAAGACCCAAACATAAGCGGCCGTCAGCGGTCAGCTTTCAGCGATCGGCTTTGAGTCGCGGCCATGCCGCTCTGGCTTTCCTGACTGCTGACAGTTGATAGCCGACAGCTAAAATGTCCGATGCGGAGATTCTGTTCAAGGAATTATCCGGCTACCTCAAGTCGGAGGACGTCGCGCAGCTCGAATCCGCCTATCACTTCAGCGAATCCGCGCACCAGGGACAGTTCCGCAAGAACGGCGATCCCTACATCTCCCACCCGATCGCCGTAGCCAACATCCTCGCACAGTGGCATCTCGACCCGCAGGCGCTCACCGCAGCGCTGTTGCACGACGTGATGGAGGACGCGCACGTCAGCAAGGACGAAATCAGCAAGAGATTCGGCAAGCCGGTGGCGGAGCTGGTGGATGGCTTGAGCAAGCTCGACAAAATCGAGTTCCAGACCCAGGAACAGGCGCAAGCGGAAAACTTCCGCAAGATGCTCTTGGCGATGGCGCGCGATGTGCGCGTCATTCTCATCAAGCTTGCCGACCGTCTGCACAACATGCGCACGCTGGAGGTCATGCTGCCGGAGCAGCGCCGCCGCATCGCCCGCGAGACCATGGAAATTTACGCGCCGATCGCCAACCGGCTGGGCCTGAACAGCATCTACCAGGAGTTGCAGGAACTGAGTTTCCGCCACCTCAATCCGATGCGTTATCAGGTGCTCGCCAAGGCGGTGAAGGCGGCGCGCGGCAACCGGCGCGAGGTGGTGGGCAAGATTCTGGATTCCATCAAGCAGTGCCTGCAGAAAGCGGGGATTGAAGCGCAGGTTACCGGCCGCGAAAAGCACCTCTACAGCATTTACAAGAAAATGATCGAGAAGTCACTTTCCTTCTCCGAGGTGCTGGACATTTACGGCTTCCGCATTCTGGTCAAAGACGCTTCCGCCTGCTATCTGGCTTTAGGCGCGCTGCATAGCTTGTTCAAGCCTATCCCGGGCAAATTCAAGGACTACATCGCCATTCCCAAGGCCAATGGCTACCAGTCGCTGCATTCCATGCTGTTCGGCCCGTTCGGCACACCGATCGAAGTGCAGATCCGCACGGCGGACATGCACAAGATCTCCGAAGCGGGCGTGGCCTCGCATTGGCTGTACAAAAGCTCCGAGACTTCACTCAACGAGCTACAGCAGAAAACCCACCAGTGGCTGCAGAACCTGCTCGAAATCCAGTCGGAAAGCGGCGATTCGGTCGAGTTCCTTGAGCACCTCAAGGTGGACCTGTTCCCCGATGAAGTGTACGTGTTCACGCCCAAGGGCCAGATCATGGCGCTGCCGCGCGGCGCCACCGCGGTGGATTTCGCCTACAGCGTGCACACCGACATCGGCAACTGCTGCGTGGCGGTGAAAATCAACCACGAGCTGATGCCGCTCCGCACCGAACTTAAGAGCGGCGACCGGGTGGAAATCATCACCGCTTCGCACGCTAAACCCAACCCCTCGTGGCTCAATTTCGTGGTCACCGTCAAGGCGCGCTCGCACATCCGCCACTTTCTCAAGACCATGCACTACGAGGAATCGGTGCAGCTCGGCAAGCGATTGCTCAATCAGGCGCTGTCAGCGTTCAAGCCCGATAAAGTGCAAATCGACGATGCGCACTGGGACAAGCTGCTGCGTGACAGCGGCGCCAAATCCAGAGACGAAATCCTCGCCGACATCGGACTGGGCAAGCGCCTGGGTATAGTGATAGCAAGGCGGTTGTTGTCAATTCGCGCGCCATTGACCAGCGAAGGCAGGAAAATCCCGGGCACTGTCACCATTCGCGGCACCGAGGGCATGGCGGTGCAATTCGCCAAGTGTTGCCGGCCGATTCCGGGCGACCCCATCATCGGCCTTATCAAGAAGGGGCAAGGGCTGGTGATTCACACTCACGACTGCCCGGTGATGGCCAAGATTCACGCCGCGCCGGAAAAAATGCTCGACGTGGAATGGGATGCTCAAACCACCAAGCTGTTTGACGTGAGCATCAAGCTCACCGTCGCCAATCAGCGCGGTGTGCTGGCCAAGGTCGCCGCGGAAATCGCCGAAGCCGGCTCCAATATCGACAACGTCAGCATAGAAGAAGGCGAGAGCAGCGCCTATACCACCATCCACTTTACCTTGCAAGTCACTAACCGCATGCATCTCGCCCAATTGATGAGGGGCTTACGCAGAATTCCCGAAGTGGTGAGAATCGCCCGGGTCAAAGGCTGATGCCCTGCAAGTAACTGAAACACTACACCAGAATAACCTCGCCATCAGCCGGGACTACGGCAGACGCCGCGATGAACCGGCGCGGTTTCGGGTGGTGGTACAGCCAGATAAACCAAAGGGCTGGCGATCTCCCCGCCGAGCGATGGTCTAATGCACGGTGTCCCGCAAGTGATGCCCGTCCCCGACATCGCGCATTTTGGATTTCAACCGCCGCGCCATGAGCTGGACGGCCCAGCGGATAACCCTGGATAGAGCAGCAAAGCCTTGGCGCCAGAGTTGAGCGATATACTGCCTACGCAATTCGTGGGCCCGATGTACATAGTATTGAATGTCGTGGGGTAGCTCAGCGTTGGAACTCATGTTTTCTTCTCCTGAACAGCAGTAACACGTAATAATCGAAAACCTCAAACACGGAATGTGCAATTTGCAAACGTCCCGGTTTGTCTGAAACCATACCGTTCAGTCAGCAAGCCTGGCTCGTTGGCAGACCGTGACAAGCGGGGTCAGCGCTGCGCGGGCCTTACGAACATTGACTTGACTCGCCGCGCCAGGCCCACGACGCCACGCTCGACGAGCGCGACGACTGACTGGATGTCTGCCACCGCCCGGAAAATGAGATCGGCGACGAACTCCGCGTCCCGCATATGCGCTTTGGCAAGCGCACGGTCTCTTTCGCTCATGCGAACATCGTCTAACCGATCAACTGTGCTGGAGTTGCTCTTTACGTTCTCAGTGACATGTCTCATTTTGAAATCCTAATATGACTCAATATGGTGCGTCGTACTATAATGACGCTTCAACGCCCGGGTGCGTTCGAAGCCGCAGCCCCGCACCTAAAGCTTGCGCAAAGCCGCTGAGGAACTGCACGTCACGCCAGCGGCTATCAGCGATCAAGTGAAGGCGCTCCAAGAACCGGATGATCTGGAACATTCGGATCATGCATATACCACCAAATGGTCGCAGGATGAGGATAGTTCGCCATCCTGCTCATGTAGTCGGCCTTATTCCACTTTTTAAAAATGATGACAGCAGGATGATCGCCCAGTGTGGGTTCGCTTGCGGGCTCATCGTGAGCCGGCAACAGTGTGGGAGCAACAACAACAGCCACTACAATTGCCATCAACATAGATTTCAGACGCGTACGCATAGTACCCTCCGTTTGATCCGTTAAAGATAAAGTCCTAGTAGGCCTTGATACGTGAGCAATGATCGGTGGCACAAGCGCGATAAAGTCAGACTATGGGTAGGCGATGACCTAGCAGTATGGCGGTGCCAATGACAAGAAACGACGCGACCAGCAGTTGCACAATGACCATAACGCCCACAGCCGACAGATCGTCGAATTGTTGCTGAGCCACGCGGCGTTCGAGCTCGTCGGTGATCTTCAAGTTACTCTCGTAAGGCTTCATGACTTAACTCCTTCTACAGATGATGAATACTCACATTTGTTGCGTTGCACAACCATAAGATAGTGTTGGCAGCATATAAAATCAAATCGCAAATTTAAATAGTTATCATCGTTTCTGTTTATATCGAGTCTAGCTTGTTGTTGCGTAGCAGCAATTTGGAGTAAAATGGCACTTCGTCGAGAGTAGAGACAGCACTCAATGGAGCTTTACCAGTTACGTAGCTTTGCCGCCATCGCCGAAGTCGGGCAGCTCACCCGGGCAGCGGAAAAGTTGCACATTAGTCAGCCCGCGTTGAGCGCGCAGCTCAAGGCGCTGGAGAACGAGCTCGGGCTCACGCTATTCGAGCGCACCTCGAGCGGCATGACACTGACGGCGGCCGGCAAGCAGATGTTGGAGGAGGCGGAGAAGATTCTTTCGGCCGCTCAAGCGCTGCACAACGAGGCGCGGGCGCTCAAGGGCGAGGTGGCGGGCAAGGCAAGCATTGGCACGCTGAGCGATCCGGAATTCATCCGGCTCGGCGAGTTCATGAGCGCCATGGTGGCCCGTTATCCCCTGCTCGAGCTGGAACTCCACCAGAAAATTACCGGCGCGGCATTGGAGCATGTGCGCGACGGCAGCCTCGATGCGAGTTTCTACTATGGCGAGATCACCCATCCGAACGTCGCCCGCTTGCGTCTGTGTGAAATCACTTATCGTGTCGCTGCACCGGCCGATTGGCACGAACGAGTCAAGGACGCCGACTGGAACGAGATCGCCGAGCAGCCGTGGATCATCCCTCCGCCGATCAGCACCCATCACCAGCTCGTATACGCGCTTCTAAATAAGCATGGCGTCGAGCCGACCAAGATTGTCGAGGCCGATCAGGAGGCTGTTATCAGCTCGCTTGTCGTGTCTGGCGTCGGCCTGGCGCTGATGCGCGAGGATTTCGCCTTGGAGAAGGCGGCTGCCGGTGAGGTGTGCCTGTGGAAAGATGTCCGGATCCCGACAACGCTGTGGTTCATCTACCTCCAAGAGCGCGAGGACGATCCGGTCATCCGCGTGCTCCTCGACGTGCTCAAAGACACCTGGAACCTGCGCGCGTGAAGAGTGGGCCCGGCTGGATTCGAAGCGCCCACCAACGGATTAAAAGTTGGTGTAACTAATTATTTTAACCTTGAACGTGGCCCGCCCTCACTCGCCTGAACGCGCTGATGCACGTCAACGTTGTCACGAATTCCCCACGTTTGCGTCATGCCTTGGCTCCACGAGCGAGGCTCGAAAACGAACCCTGCGGATTAACAGTTGATGTTATTCGTCTAAGTCGTAGTTGCAATGCCCCAAAATCACCCACATGAGTACGCGAATTGCCGTTACAATTGAACCGACAACTCAGCAAAGCGGCCGATAAAGGCCCTCGATCGGGAGATGCAATGCCAGTTGCGGACCTCGAAGGAATTAAGACCAGCTATCAGGTGATGGGCGAAGGTCCGCCCCTGTTGCTGCTGTCCCCCATGGGGTTCGGCGACTCAATTTCGCACCAGTGGTTTAACCGCGTGTGGAAGGGGTTCAAGCCGCTGGATGTGTTGGCGCACGATTTTCGCGTCATCGCATTCGACCGGCGCGAATGCGGCCAGTCAGGCGGACGCGTCGAGCCGCTCTCCTGGCCGATTATTGCGCGCCACGCCAAGGCATTGCTTGACTATCTTGAGATCGAAAATGCGTTCCTGTTGGGCGCCTGTATCGGCTGCTCGGTCGCCCTGGCTTTCGGCGCGCATTTCCCCGAACGCTGCCGTGCGCTGTTACTGCACTGGCCGGTCGGCGGGCTCCGCTGGCTGAACAAGGGCCGCTTCAACTTCGACCGGCATATTGCGTTTGCACGTGAACACGGACTCTCGGGCGTGGCTGAGCGTGCCAAGCAGTCAAGATTGTTTTGGAGCGAACCGGAAGCCGGGCCGTGGGCGTCGGTACTTGCATCTGATGCAGCGTTCGCGGAGTCGTTCGTACGCCAGGACCTTGGTCGCTATCTCGAAGTTCTTGCGCATAGTCGCGACCACCTTTTCAATGACGCCATGTTTTCCGGCGCAACCGGCGAGCAATTGATGGCAATGAACGTGCCGGCGTTCATCATGCCGGGTGACGACGCCTTGCATTCAACGTCCTGCGCCCTACGCATTGCGTGTGTGATGCCGCAGGCGAAGCTCGCTCCGCTGATGCCGCTGCATCAAAACGCCGCGCTAATCGGGCATTGGATTTACGAATCCACCGCTGTACGCGGCGCTCCCGCTATTGCGGCCTAACGCCTGCGGGGGAAGCCCCGAAAATAAATGGGGTCGGAGTGACAACTCCAGATAGCGAGAAAGTTACTCTGACCCCATTGTTCCACGTTTGTGTCATGCTTTGGCTCCCCGAGTAGGGCTCGAACCTACGACCAGCGGATTAAGACGGGGAAAATGGAGTCGGGGTGGTTTTTCACAGAATCATAAAACAAAAGGGCTGCATTCCTGCAGCCCTTTTGTTGGTAGGCCGTGGCGGATTTGAACCGCCGACCAACGGATTAAAAGTCCAATCTCAAGAATTGCGTACCTACTTGATTCGATGAGAGTGATGACAGAATCACTGTCAAATATTTTCGTTTGTTCCCTGTCGCTGTGCCTCGTCATTCCTTGGCGACTTCTGAAATATTAGACAGGGTTCGAGGCCGGAGCGGCTCGCCAACCAGGGCAAATCTGGTCAATGGATTGAGGGAATTATTCTTTAATTGATTTCAGCATATATTTTCTATTGTGGTTTCGATTTGAGCAAAACATCAACAGCCTTTTCAAAAATTCTCTATTGCGTTGATCCCTCCTCTTTCAGTCTCTTTAACATAATTCAAATCCCGGAAAGCACATTTTCTAAATCATCAAAGACGCGATGAGTTACTGGTATTAAATTCGGATTATCCCGCCATAATCTTGAAATGCTGACCGCAGGATTGTCTTTGTTAAGAAGAGCAATTGCAATGCGCACTAGGGCTTTATCTAATTTAGATTGGGGCCATTTACTGTTGCCACTGGAAATTCGAGCATGCTGAACCGCTTGCTCTGCGGCATCAACGACTCTTCCGTGGGCAGGAATCGCCTTTAAGGCGCTCCACAGTAGTGTGTCTAGTGCGCCTTTAGAATTTGGGGCTGGAAACAATAAAATACTTATTCTCGGATGGCCGCCAGTGAGTTCGTATGGATTCTGTGGGACAGCAAATATTCCATTAACGTTGGTGTCTTGATTGGCCCTTGTAATCTGAGCACATATCTTTGCAAAGGTATTTTGATGAGGCTCATCACTATCCGCTATCAATATTAGACGTGTGACTCTCTTAAATTCCCTATCTTGGACGGCAACGCAAAGCGCAGATTGAAAACCTGTTACTCCCTTGATCCCTCCAATATCTTCCACTGGTCGAATATCGAAGCTACCTAAATTCCTCTTGTTACATAATTCTCTCAGGAATGCAGCGTCCTCGATCCCTTCACAGAGGACTAAGCGATGGGATTGAAAAGGCTGGGCCACCAATTAATCCTCATCTCACTTCCACTTTTTTTATTGCAGTTAGAGTCGAAGCGCCGCGGAGATGCTTAATATTCGCAGTGCCTTCGCTCATTTCATTGCGAATGAGTGATATGTCATCAGGATTATCTTGGCTGGCAGTTGCTAAGGCGACTAGGCATTCATTGCTATGAGTGGTGGCGAAAATCTGGCAGTTATTTTCCTTTGAAAGCTCTAGAATTAATCTCCATATTTCTTGATGACAAGAATGAAAAATTCCATTTTCAATCTCGTCTATTAACACCACCCCGTTTTTAGCTGACATTATTCCGAGCATTATGCTGAAAAATTTGTAAATTCCAGACGAAACAAGAGTCAAAGCTTGCAACTTAGAATGTCCGGGAAGCGATACATATAGTTTCTGCGGCGCGATCTCAATCTTAGTGATACTCTCAATGTCCTCTATAATTGGGTAGATTCTATGAAGTAAATCTAATACACGTTTCTTGCCGCCTTTTTCCTCTATTGCTTGCGAATATCGGCTAATAGTTTCCTGTTCGCTATAGGCAGAAATAAATGGAAAAAACACTGTCGATGGCCCGAGTTCTGGTCCAGGCATTGCAATTACTTGACCCTGTTGATTGACGAAAATATATAGCGTGTCTTTTGCCCCGTTGAAATGAGTTCGTTCAAATGCAATCGGCGTAATTGGGACAGTGGGAGAAATTGCTGGTATAGGAAATATTATTTGTGAGCCAGCGCCAGCGATTGACATAACGTTAGAAACCGCTGCGGTGGATGTTGTTGTAGCAGAGGTAGCTGGCCTAACGTCATAAAATATCCTCACAGAGGCTTTTTCCCCCTCGCTGTTAACAATGGAAAGCTTGATTGGTTGTGTTATTTCTTGCTCTTTAAAGTAATGTAACCAAAGCGAATCAAAATGCCGTTGTTCCGGGGGCTGCGGAAGCAAGAAATGCAATCCGCGAAAATTATTTAGCATTATGAAAACGAGCGGAATACCTGCGATAGCAGTCCGTAATGCTTCGATTAAAGCGGTTTTGCCAGAAGCATTGTTACCAACAATGATGTTTATTCTGGACAATCTAGAAAGGGAAACCTTCTCGAAGCACCGGAAATTTTCGATTTCAAAGGATTCAATCATTTTGTTATCGGCAAGGAAACGCCGCCGCTTTGGTAGAGTAGTAAGCATACCCTATACCTGCCCTGACGCTTTATCAAGGTGATAATTGCGTTTTCATTGAGGGTGTGAGCCCGTTTCACCCCCTGTTTGTGTAACACAGGCGACTACAAATACATTTTAGCCTAGAACATAGGATTATGAGTCCAACTAGCAGAGTAACTTTAGCATAATGATTTTCTTTCTATTCTTCTGTCAATACTGCAAAATATTCTGCTCAGGTATCCGATTGTAACCGTTTGAAATATCTCGGTGCAATAGAAAGATATTTGGCAGGTTCGAGCCTTGCTTCACCACCCATAGGGGCAAAAGTGGGTACTGGTTAAAGCTGAGTCGTTTTCGTTCGTTGCCAAGTTAGAAAGCTACTTCTCATACGCTTCTTTAACACTAGTTTCCAACGACAGACAAACCCGGAGGAGAACGATTGCGTTCTTCAATAGCTGTTCATCGCGTTCGGGCGGAGCATCGCTATCGGGCGCGTACTTACCACCATGAAAAAAGTTGTTCCGGACTTGTTTTATCAACGAAAGCGCGCGATCAGCATTGGATAAATTGGGTCTGAGAATAACGTCTTGCCACATAGGACCATTGTCTTGGACCACTAACTTGCCAAGTCGTCGAGTGGTCAGGTAATCGAAAGCCTGTCGAACCTCAGGATCATGGGGCGCCTTTGTATCGAAGTCTTTAGCGATTGCTTCAGCAAACTTCTTCCAATCTGCCCAGGTTTCGCCATTGTAGTTTTTTCTAAATTGCGTCACCTTTAATGCAAACTCAAAACGCGAAAACACGGCAAAGAATTCAAGCGCAAGTGCTGGTTTCACTGTAAGACGCTGAAGCGCTGGCTCCACCGTATGGTTAGCTGGTTTTTTACGGCTCAAGGCAAGCCTCAAATTTTTTGTGGAGTTTGTCGTTGAATTCAGAAACGGCAAGCTGCTTTTCTAGATGGCGAACTTTTTCCAGGGATAACTTGTACTTCGGGACGATAGGCAATCGCATACGGGCAACATTTTCTTATTATTATGGGCTTACGGTTCCACTATTTCAGCGTCAATTCTTCTTACCCATATCCCCTTTGATGGGACATGGTAACCGGGCGTCGTGCCATCTACGATTTCTAATGACGGTGGCAGGTAGCTGTCGCCAGTCTCTAGATTAGTTAAGCGTTTTGTTGCTTGCTCAAACCGCCATTTCTTTTTGGCCGTATGTCGCTCCTCTTGTGTACGCATTGCTACCAGCTTCTCAAAGTCAAGGTTGGGATTTTCTGATGGTTTGACGCCAAGTATTTCGTGGATGTTAGCAAAGCCCTCTGGAAGCCAATGATGCTCTTCAAGTTTATGGACGTCCCCTTTTGGATTTACGGCCCATCCGACTGATGCCGACCCATAGGTCTCGTCAAGTGAGTCGTAGTATGGTTGGTCCTTTGCAAAGTCATAGACAAAGACTACCCGTCTCAAGTCTAATGCTTTCTGTCTCGCATTATTCATAGCTTTGTTAAGACTACCGAAGCGTTCAGTATTTTCTAAGCCGCACGAAACAATATATCGCGTTGGATTCATGCGCGTCTTGATCTGATATATGAGGAAGTCCGAGACGTGAAACGGCCATACAAAGAGTACCAACAATGGGATAAAGGACTCAAAATAAGGCTTGGACATTTCAAACGGATTTAATGTTTGGGCCCTATAATAGATAGCCCACATCGTCCCACAAACAAAATAGAGTACAGCCGCCGACAAGAACGCCGCCTCGCTCATAGTTTCTATAAAGCCAAGCACTGAAAGAAGAAAAAGGAGCAGGAAGAAAAACCGTAGCCGGAATAGGTACAGAGCAGTTCTTGATAATTTAGTCACGGCGTCGTGTCTACATACGTTTAAAAGGTAGCCTGCTCTTATACGTATCTGGATCTAGTAACGTGGGGTCTAACACGGGGGTTCTGCATAACATTATTCCACTCGGTGTCAGACGTAAAGGGTTCAATAACTCGCCGGCTATTACACATCACAGTTACCTTTTATAACCAGTCTCGGATGGGCTGAAAGTGTCATAAGGGTTGCTGAGCCCCTATTACCGGTTTATGCTTAGATTCCTTTCAACCTGACACCTCCAAAATGACATGACCCCCGAGGAAAAAGACTACATCAGTCTCGGCAAGCTCGCCGATAAAGCTATCAAGGACTTCCACGGCCAAGCCAATGAGCTCGAAAGCGCTATCGGGATGCTCTTCGTAGGCCGTAAGATGGGCTGGAAGATCATGCTGCTCGTGCATGATAAGCGGACCATCAAGAAATATGAGGACATTCTGGGCGGGATTGATGTTCGGAAGGAGTTTCCGCCATTAGGTCCTCTGCATACGAAATCGCTGGCGTGGAAGCTCATGAAGGGCGTTACCAACTTTTGGAAGGCCGTCACCGGAGCGATTCCAGGCAAGCGGTCTACCGAGATCATTTAAGCGTCAATAGGTTGCCAAGCTCAAGCAATTGGGCTTGACACTCAATTATCCATTGCCTATCATGATAGGTAATGGTACTCAATCTATACAATTCAAGCAAATTCTCCGAGGCTGAATTCGGTGGCAGTTCCGGCGGCGGCGCCGCTGTGGCGGTTGCCGGTGAGTCGGCGGCTTGCGTCACTTTTGAAATATCCGCCAGATGTGAGGGTGGCCTGTGTTAGGGGCTTAATCGCGCATGGACGGCTCTGATGGCGATATATTTCTTAGTGGTGACCGTACAAAGGGTTCTCATTGGCGCATTACAGTGCGTCGTTGTGGTGCTTCTGTTCGGTATTCTGTTAATTCAATTAAGGATGGGGGCTGGCGGGATGCTTCCGCAGATGATGCTGAGAGGAAAAGGCTCTACGTGATTTTTAGGGCTATTCAGAATTTGCGGGATAGGGTGTTGGTTTTGGGTGCTGACCGGATGATTACGTTGACGTACCAAGAAAATATGCAGGATATGGCGGTTGCGATTCGGCATTTGAAGGCGTTTGTGAAGGGTGTTCGGAAGAAATATAAAAAGTTTTTATTCGTTGCCGTTGCGGAGTTGCAGAAGCGGGGCGCGATTCATTGGCATATAGCGGTGCGGGGTTATTATGATGCGCCCTATTTTATGCTTCCGCTGTGGCGGGGAATTATCGGGGGGCTTGGCAGTGTGCATATTACGCCGCCGCGTAAGTTTGGAAATTCAATGCAGATCGCTTTTTATATTGGGAAATATATGGGGAAAGGTTGGGAGGACGGGGAACGGCCAAAGTATAAGCATCTTTATTTGGTGTCGCGGGGGTTAAAGCCGGATATTTCAAAGCTGCGTCTTTATGGAGCAAATTCTGACGAAATGGTGGCGTGGCTACAGGCGAGAGTGAGGGCGGAGGGCAAGTCAGTGGTGCATGCGTCTTTCAATATGCCATACCGAGAACAGGGGTCAGTTTTGGCGTACCCGCTTCGACCGGCAGCCGCGCCCTATCGCGGCGGACGATAGGCGCGGCGACGGCGAAGCGGAAGCATTTTATACTTGTACAAAATGCACACATAAGCAAAGGTGAGCGCGAATGAGCATAAACGGTCGGAATAATATTTATGAGATGTATGTCGCAAATGGTTATAAGGCGGGCTTGGGGGTCAGCCTGGACGAACTGTGCCCCGGGTCGGAATATCGGTTGACTGCGCTGCATCATCGGAAGATCGAGGAACTACACAGGGGGCTGAGGTCGTGATGTTCCTCTCTGTTGCCGAACTCGTAATCCTGACCGGTTATAAGCGGCGCAGTTGCATGATTCGCTGGCTTAGGGAAAACGGTTTTGTGTTTCGTATAGGGGCGGACGGTTTGCCGAAAGTGCTGGAGGAGCATGTCCGGTTGCAGCTATCCGGAATAGTTACCAAGCCGAGGAACCTTCCAAACTTCGCAGCATTGAAAAAACCAAAGGTGTCTAATGGGTCGTCGTCGGAAAACCCGTCTTGAGTTGCCGCAACGAGTCTATTTCAGTCATGGGGCTTATTACTTCGCGCGCCCTACCGGCCCTTGGATTCGTCTCGGGCGTGATTTTGGTCCGGCGATGGCAATGTGGGCTCAGATTGTTGGTCGCCCTACCCGTCTGAGTACGATGGGTGGGATCATGGATCGGTACATGTTGGAAGTTGCCCCGCGTAAATCGGCCAGAACCTACCAGGACAACCTTAAGGAAATTGCAAGGTTGCGGGCTGTATTCGGGCATATGCAACCACATGAGGTTACTCCACCGGATATTTATGCCTACATGGACGCTAGGGGTGCTCCGGTGAGGGCCAATAGGGAAAAGGCGCTGCTATCTCATGTTTTCAGCTATGCAATTCGATGGGGTGTCGCTAAGGATAATCCTTGCCGTCACGTTAAGCGAAATCCTGAAAAACCGCGGGAGCGTTATCCGGAGGATTACGAGATAGCAGCGTTTAAAACTGTGGCCGGTGAGTTCTTATCCAGCTATATCGATTTGAAATACATGACGAGTATGCGTAAGGGTGATTTGTTACGCCTTCGTCTTGATTCCTTAACGGATGAGGGTATCTCAGTTACCCATGCGAAAACCGGCAAACGGGTTGTTTATCTCTGGAATCCCCATTTAAAAGCCCTGGTGGAAAAGATCAAAGGCATGCGGCGTCCTCTGCGCAGTATGTTTTTGTTCTGCACCCGCAAAGGCCAGCCCTATAAGGTTTCCGGCTTTGACTCGATCTGGCAACGCACAATGCAGAAGGCGTTTTATAAGGGGCTACTTAAGGAACGTTTCACGGAACACGATATCCGCGCAAAAACTCTTACGGATGCGAACACTCTCGGTCAAGATGCTCAAAAGCTCGCCGGGCATAAGTCTCGGGCCATGACAGATAGGTATGTAAAGGTTCGGCAGATTGAACGCGTGAAACCCCTTAGTCGTTAAAGGGACGCTTTACCGAAGTATGGAAAGTGGCTAGCGGGAGTGCTGCTGGTTACTTTTTAAACCCATAGGCATGTTGTATACTTTAGTTTGGACAGGCTTGCTAGCTTCGTAGATGCGACCGTTGGGCGGCAGATCGCATACAAGGAATTGACGGCATAGGAGGGGTGATTATGAATTTTGATAAGGGTGCGCTTGATCGCATCCCTGATACAGTTCTCAGTTATCAGCCTCGCCCGCAAAAACGAAAGAGAAGGACTACGCTGCCTGCGGCCCACAAGCCGAGGCTCCTTGACCTTTTCTGCTGCGCAGGCGGCTCCGGAGTAGGTTACAGTCAGGTTGGCTTTGAGGTTGTAGGCGTGGATATTAAGCCGCAGCCGAATTATCCGTTTCCATTCATTCAGGCGGATGCCCTCGCGCTCGATCCGAAATTCATTGCTTTATTCGACGCCGTCCACGCTTCGCCGCCGTGTCAAGCATATTCCGATCTCGCCAAGCGGAATGGCAACGCCGATGAGTGGCCACGCTTGATTGAGCCAGTTCGGGATATGCTGATCAGGTCCGGCCTCCCCTATGTCATAGAGAACGTGGACGGCGCTCCTTTGCTCAATGCCGTTGTTCTATGCGGGACGATGTTTCCTAAGTTGCGCGTGCTTCGTCATCGGTTATTTGAGGCAAATTTTGAGATAGTGCCGCCGCCTCACAAGAAGCATCCGAAGGTTCATACCTTTGATCGCCGCAAATCTCATTTCGGAAAAACCGATGAGTGGAAGGATTTTGTGCAGGTCACGGGCGGCGGCAATTGCACGCTCGCGGCGGCGCGCGAGGCTATGGGCATCGACTGGATGACCAAGAACGAAATCAACGAGTCAATTCCGCCCGCCTATACCCGGTTTGTCGGCCAGCAATTGCTGCGTCACCTGTCTTTTGCCGAACAAGAACCGGCGAAGTCGCACAGGAATGCGTAAGCCGGGTTCAAAAGAGCGAATCAGGCAATTCCTGCTCGCTCACATTGGCCAAGTGGTTACATCTAGACAGCTTCGCGACGCCGCTGGTACTGGCGTTAGCGAGTGGGCGCGGCGTGTGCGCGAACTACGGGAGCAAGAAGGTTGGCCGATCATCACGCATAACGACAGTGCGGACCTAAAACCGGGCCAATATCTCTTGAATGAAAAGCCGCCGGAGAAGCCTGACGTGGCGTTTGCACGAGGTATCTCGGCAAAGCTCCGGGCGGAAGTACTCGACCGCAACGGCTATACCTGCCAGATGTGCGGCCTCACGCCCGGCGATATTGACCCGGCGACCGGGCGCAAGGTTCGCCTTCATCTCGGCCACATCAAAGACAAAAGCCTTGGCGGCAAGGACGAACTCTCAAATCTCCGGGCACTATGTTCGACCTGTAACCAGGGCGCGAAGAACATCACGGGGGAGAAGCCGACTGGCATTTGGTTACTATCTCAAATCCGCCGCGCCGGGCAGAATGAACAGCGAGCCGTCTTTAAGTGGCTTCGTAAGAAGTTCGGCGAATGACGGACAAAATCTCGAAGGAACGGCGCAGTGCCAACATGCGCGCAGTCCACAGCCGGGACACGGGGCCGGAGATACGTGTGCGCCAAATCGCGCATGGATTAGGTTATCGCTTCCGGCTTCATCGACGCGAACTGCCAGGTAAACCGGACCTTGCTTTCCCCGGCCAGCGAAAGGCGATTTTCGTGCATGGTTGCTTCTGGCACCAGCACAAAGGATGCGAAAGGGGAAGCATGCCGCAGTCGAATGTCGGCTTTTGGCGTCCTAAACTGGCGCACAACGCGGCTAGAGATGCAAAGCAGCTTACAGCCATCAAGGAGAGTGGGTGGCGCGCGATGGTAATCTGGGAATGCGAGCTAAAGAACGAGCGGCGGTTAGTGTCCCGGCTCCGCCGCTTTCTGGGCTGAGGGATTTAAGTATATAATTCCCAAATATTAGGCATTACGCATCTTATTAGGCAATGGGTTTCGGGTTCATACCGAAACCCTTTGATTTTGGTAGGCCGTGGCGGATTCGAACCGCCGACCAACGGATTAAAAGTCCGCTGCTCTACCAGCTGAGCTAACGACCCAAAAGCGTTAAATTTTATATTTTCCGCGCGTTCTGCGCAACTAAACCTGCACGCTGGTAGTGGGTCAGTTTGATCAAAATAGGCCGTTCGCCCTGAGCTGTGAGCTCGTCGAACAGTCGAAGGGGAACGGCCGTTCATGGTTCGACAGACTCACCACGAACGGCTTCTAACTAACCCACTACCCGCATGCTCATCGCGTGCTGGCTTGGCGAATCAAGCTTCCCGCAGCATTTTCCAATATTGGTATTTCATAGTTAGCGCAGCGCCCACCACGATGGCGAAGAAAGAGATGATCGAGCCCAGTGCCAAAGTGGAAAAACCGGAAATGCCCTGCCCTATGGTGCAGCCGAGGCAGGTCACGCCGCCAAAGCCCATGAGCACTCCGCCCAGCATGTGGTTAGCGGTGTCCCTGGCATCGCGAAAGCCTTCCACGCGGAAATTTTTGCTGACAATGGCATAAGCGAACGATCCGGCAATCACTCCGATGACCGCAGCAACGCCAAAGCTTGCATGCAGGGAGCTGTCGCTCCACAACATCAAAAGCTCAAGACTGTAGCCCAGCGGCGCAACAAAACTCAACGATTCGGCGGCGCGACTGTTAGTGCCGAAGAAAGTCATCTCCAGCGTATCGGGATTCTCGGCATAACCGATGTGGCCGGTGACATACCAGCCGCCCACCACCACCAGGCCCACCACCACGCCGGCAAAGATGTATTCCAGATTGCTGCGGAAACGGCGGTCGCTGAAAACGAAAGCGAGAATCGCCGCGGCAAGAATTGCGGCCACGGCAAGCTGCAAATTTTGTTTACCGATGCCGGTCACTCCCGACAGCAGCGAAGGCAGGTCCTGTCCGGGTATCCCTTGAAAGAGAAAGTTAACCGCCACTGGCTGGATATAAACGGTTCGCCACACACCAAACAACCCTTTCAGCGTCATATAGGCGGAAATTCCCAAAAACATGAACACCACCAGCGATTTCAGGTTGCCGCCGCCGATGCGTATCAGGGTTTTGCTGCCGCAGCCGGAACCGAGCGTCATGCCGACGCCGAACAAGAGGCCGCCGAGGATATGCGCAAACCAAGTGAAGTTGGGCGTTTGATAAATGGATTTGGACAAATCCACGTACCCCAGCAAGTGCAGAGCGTTGGCGCCAAGGATGGCCACCGCAATCGCCAGCAGCCACATGCGCATGCGTCCCCAGTCACCCATGTTGACCAGATCCGATACTGCGCCCATGGTGCAGAAATTGGCTTTATGCCCCACCGCGCCGAAGATGAACGCCAGCGCAAAGCCGCCCCACGCAACGGTACCCGCCAGACCAGCACTTGCTTGCATGACATCGAGCCGGAAAGAGTTTAATAAATTCTAATGCAAATACCGCACGCTTGAGGGATTTTTGTGACGCCTAGCGGTAGCGGATAGGATCAGGCAAGCCAGCGGCAGCAAAACCGGCACGGCGTAAACGGCAGGAATCGCATTGCCCGCACGCCAGGCCGTCATCGCTTGCCTGATAGCAGGAAACCGTCAGAGCGAAATCCACACCCAGCGCCGCCCCGCGGCGGATGATCTCAGCCTTGGAAAGGGCGATGAGAGGCGCATGAATGGAGAGCGCGTGGCCTTCGACTGCCGCCTTGGTAGCGAGATTCGCCATGCTCTGGTAGGCCGCGATATATTCGGGGCGGCAATCCGGGTAACCGGAATAATCCACCGCATTGGCGCCGATGAAAATATCACCGCACTGCAGCGTCTCCGCCCACGCCAGCGCAAGCGACAGCAGAATGGTATTGCGCGCCGGAACATAAGTGGCCGGAATGCCTTGCGAAGAAACAAGCGGAACGCCGATTTTCCTGTCGGTCAGCGCTGACCCGCCAAACACCGTGAGATCGAGCGCAATGATGCGATGCTCGGCAGCGCCAAGTTGCCTGGCCACGCGCGCGGCGGCGGCAAGCTCCGCCCGGT
Source organism: Burkholderiales bacterium (assembly GCA_035543335.1). Lineage (NCBI taxonomy): Bacteria > Pseudomonadati > Pseudomonadota > Betaproteobacteria > Burkholderiales > Burkholderiales bacterium. The sequence goes on along the minus strand of DASZZH010000002.1, from coordinate 11,553 downwards.
GCCGCTGGCCGTAATCCACCGACAACGCATGACAGACGAAGCCTTCTTCGCGAGCCACGGCCAGCGTAGTGGCCGAATCCAGCCCGCCGGATAAAAGCACAACCGCTTTGGGCATGGGCAGGCACACACCGGCTCAACGACCCGGCGATTCTCCCCACAGATGTTTGTGCAGCTGAATTTGCATCCGCACCGGCAGGCGATCGCGCAGAATCCATTCAGCCAGCACTGGTTCGGAAAGCTGATGATAAACGGGAGAAAACAGCACCGGGCAGATTTCGGCAAGATTGCGCTCACGCAATTGCTTCACCGCCCATTGATAATCGTCTTCATCACACAGCACGAACTTGATTTCATCGCCCGGCGAAAGATGCACGAGATTGCGCCAGAGATTTTTTTCCACTTCGCCGGAACCCGGGGTTTTGATGTCGAGGATTTTGGAAACGCGCGAATCAACCTCAGCGACGTCCAGCGCGCCGCCGGTCTCCAGCGACACGGAATAACCCGCGTCGCACAGCTCACGCAGCAACAGCAGGCAATTCTTTTGCGCCAGCGGCTCGCCGCCGGTAACCGTCACATAATGCGCCTGATGCGCCGCAACCTGCGCCATGATTTCGGCGAGCGTCATCGTCTCGCCGCCGGTGAACGCATATTCGGTGTCGCAGTAGCCGCAGCGCAAAGGACAGCCGGTCAAGCGGATAAAAACCGTAGGCAGGCCGACGCGGCTGGTTTCGCCCTGCAGGGAATAAAAGATTTCTGTAATGCGCAGTTGGCTTTCCAGTAAGCGCGCTTCAGAGATTGCGTTCATAAGAATAAACACTACCCCGAAACCGAATGCGAAACAAGAAGTTCGGCTTCAGGCAAGGCGCCGCGAAGTTTTGTGGCGGAGCCGACAGTATGTGAGCAAGCAAAACAAGCGGCAACGCAGCATGAAGGCAAAATCCGCGGTTTCTCAGAGATTTCTTACTTGATTGTGCTGAGGCGGCGCTTAGCTTTTTCCGCCGCGTCGCTTACCGGATATTTGGCAATCAGTTCATCCAGCGTTTTGTGCGCGGCCGCGCTGTCGCCCGATTCCAGCTGCGAGCTCGCGATATTGAGCATGGCGTCCGGCGCTTTCTGGCTGTCCGGGTAGGTACTGAGCAGCTTCTGCTGGCTGGCAATCGCGTTCTTGAAATCGCGCAAGGCGAAATAGGCATTGCCGATCCAGTATTGCGCGCTGGACGCAAGATTGCTTGAGGGGTAATTTTTAAGAAAGTTCTGAAAAGCGGAAATGGCGCCCTGATAATTGCCGATTTTGAAAAGATTGTACGCCGCTTCGTAGCTCTGGGTTTCGCCGCCGCCCGCGGGCTTGTTCGTCCCCGCAGCATCGGGTACAGGCGCAAGCGCCTGCGATGGCTGCTCCATCCGGCGCAGCCGGCTGTCGAGATCGATGTAAAAATCCTTCTGGCGTTTTTCCAGGGATTCAACGCTGTTATTCTGGACTTCGATTTGCCCCCGCAGCTTGTTGACGTCCGCCTTGAGGGATTCAATCTGACTGAGAAGATCGAGGAGGCCCTGGTTTTTCAGGGTCTCCTCGAGTTTCAGGATGCGCGATTCCAGCGCCTGGTTCTGACTCCGGAGCTCCAGAATCTGCTGCTGCAGCTGGGCGATTTTCTTGTGCGCCTCTTCATCGCTGAACAGGCCGGCAAAACAAGGCGTCGCGAAAACGAGGGCGCACAGGCCCGCTGTCAAAGCGCGCAAAACGGATTACTCTCCTTGATAGACGATGTCGCTGCGGCGGTTCTGCGACCAGCAGGATTCGCCGTGCTCCGTGCACTTGGGTTTTTCCTTGCCGAAGCTCACGGTCTGGATTTGGCTCGACGACGCGCCCAGAACAGTCATCGCCTTTTTCACGCCGTCCGCGCGGCGCTGGCCGAGCGCCAGATTGTACTCGCGGCTGCCGCGCTCGTCGCAATTGCCTTGAAGGGTGACCCGCGCGCTGCGGTTGCCGGAGAGATACCGGGCATGGGCATCAACCAGCGGCCGGTACTCGTCCTTGATCGAGGAGCTGTCGAAATCGTAATAAACGCTGCGCCGTGAAAGAATATTATTCGGGTCAAGCAGCGGATCGACTGCGACAGATTCCCGTTGTGCCGGCGCCGTCTGAGGGGTGGGAGTGGTGGTTTGAGTCGGCGTTCTTTCTTCCACCGCCGCCTTTGATTGCTCCTTGGCTTCCTGACTCGCGCAAGCGGCAAGCAGGCCTGCCAACAGCATGCTTAATAGGATTTTCTTCACTTTTACCTCCTTATACAGGTTGGAATAGGGTCTTACTGGGCTTTTAAAAACGGGCCCCATGAAGGTTCACGCACGTCGCCCGATGGCACGGTGAGCCTCTGTTTCACTTTACCATCACTTGAAACCGCTGCCAATATGCCGCGGCCGCCGGCTTCGCTGGCATAGAGAATAATCTTGCCATTTGGCGCATAACTGGGTGATTCATCAAGCATTGAATCGGTAAGCACCTGCGCCTGCCGGGTCGCCAGATCCTCCACCGCCACGTTGAAGCGATTGGCGCCGAGCTGGATGAATACAAAACTTCTGCCGTCCGGGCTGAAATGCGGAGACACGTTATAAGTCCCCTCGAAAGTCAGGCGCTCTGCTTCGCCGCCGCCGGCCGGCATGCGGTAAATTTGCGGGCTGCCGCCGCGGTCCGAGGTGAAAATGATCCACTTGCCGTCGCTGGAAAAATTGGGCTCGGTGTCGATCGCTCCGCTGAACGTGATCCGCTGCAGGCCGCTGCCGTCGGGGTTGACGAGATAAATCTGCGAGCTGCCGTCCTTGCTGAGCACGATGGCGAGCCGCTTGCCGTCCGGGGCCCACGCCGGCGCGCTGTTGCTGCCTTCGAAACCGGCAAGCAGCGTGCGCTTGCCGGTAGTGAGCGACTGCACATAAGTCACCGCCCGTTTTTTCTCGAACGAAACATAGGCGATCCTGCTGCCTTCGGGCGACCAGGCGGGGGAAATGATAGCGTCATTTGAAGTCACCACCGTTTGCGAGCCGTAGCCGTCGGCATCGGCAACCTGCAGCTCGTAGCGGTTGCCCTGCTTCACCACATAGCTGATCTGGGTGCTGAACACACCCCGGTCGCCGGTGAGTTTCTCATACACCGCGTCGGCAATCTTGTGCGCGGTGATCCGTAATTGCGCCGGCAAGATGGTGTAGCTGAATCCGGCAAGCTGCGTTTGTTTCGTCACATCCATCAGACGGAAGCGCACCTCCAGTTTGGATTCGGGAAGCAGCTTGACCGAGCCGATGACCATGGCATCCGCGCCGCGCGCTTTCCAGTCGCCGTAACGGATGTCGCTGGGTTCCACCGGCAGCGGGTTGATGCCTCCGGTGTCCACCAGTTTGAACAGGCCGCTCCTGGCCAAATCGGCGCCAACCACCGCGGTGATGCTTTGCGGCAAACCCTGCTCCGCGGCGAAAGGTACGATGGCAACCGGGATTTGTGTCGCGCCGCCGCCGATGATTTCAATAGTGAGCGCGGCCTGAAGCGGACCTGCGCAAAGGAACAGCAGCAGGAAAATTATTTTTGGCAAAGCGCCGCGCCAAGCGGCATCGCGGCGCTTTCTTAACTTAAATGTCATCGTTCAGAATTATACCAGCTTACAGGGAACCTCTGATTAAGTCCCGCACGTGCGCGACGGTGTTCAATCCGGGTGCAGGGCGAGGCGTGAGGAGCGCCATTTGGTGAATCCAAATAAGCGATGAACAACGAAGCCATGCGCCTGGATTGCCCCGTCCCATCCGGGTTGCGGCGGCTGGGCGGCTATCTGCGGCGAACCCTCACCCCATCCCTCTCCCGCAAGCGGGAGAGGGGGCGTTCGTTCCTTCTCCCCCAGGGAGAAGGTTAGGATGAGGGCGGCTTGGGCTTGTGTTACTACTCAGTAGCGCTGCGCCCTCGCGCCTAGCATCTGGCCGTCCCTCGCCCGCAACGCACCACGCGTGGGGCTTAATCAGAGGTTCCTTAGTCGTTGGGACGGAACTTGAGTTCCAGTTCGCGGAACTTCGCAAACAGCGCGGGGTCGGGTGGAAGCGGCAGCGGTTCAGCATTAAAAATAGCGCGCTCAATCGACTTGTCATAAGCAGGAACGCCACTACTCTGGACCAGCTTGGGGGGATTTGCTGAATTTAGAATGCCGCCGGGAAGCAGAAACACTTTATATGTCGCCTGAGGATTGCCCTGCATATCCGGAGGTATCACCACATATTGCCGTATCTTGGCCTGAATCCGGTCCGTATAGTCCTTGAGCAGGCGATTCTGCGCCGCCGCCTGATCAGCCGCCAGCACTTTAAGCGCCTCATCTTGCTCCTGTTGGAAGCGACGCGCTTCATCTTCCTTCGCTAGCTGCTCCGCTTGCTCCTTATGCTTGGTCTCGGCGAGTTGTTCCTCGTGCCTGCGTTTTTCCTTTTCCGCCTTTTCTTTCTTTTCCTTCTCGATTTTTTCCGCTTTCTCTTTTTCCAATTTCTGCTTGAGCAGAATATCAGCCTTCACCGGCTCCGGCTTGGGCTCGGATTTCACCACCGGCTCCGGTTTCGGTTCGGGTTTGGGTTCGGGTTTAACTTCCTGCTTGGGAGGCTCGGGAGGGGGTTTGACTTCTTTTACAGGTTTCGGCAATTCAACCGGTTGGGGCGGCGCCGGCAAATTGTTCCACAGATCCACCTCGGTAACCTGCGGTTGTTTGTTTTGCCAGCTGATGCCAAAAATCAGCAGCCCGATAAACAGCAGATGCATCAAGACTGCCAGCAGGAACGAGGCGGTGCGGCCCGGCTCGCGTTCCGCCGCGGAGCGCATTAGCCAGTCCTCGGCTTCGCCAGCAGTCCGATTTTTTTCACTTGATTTTGCTGCAGCACATCCATCACTTTCAGCACTTCTTCATAGCGCACGTTCTTGTCCGCAGCAATTACCACCGGCTGATCGGGATTCTTGCTCTGCTTCTCCTTGATCGCCTTGATCAGCTCGTCCTGCGAAACCACCCGCTCCGATTGCGTGGTCGAGCGGTCACGCAGAAGCAGGGTTTTGTTGGCCTTTATACCCACTTCCAGCGGCGCCACCGGCGGAGCGAGCGATTTGCTGATTTGCGGAAGATCAATCTGCCCGGGATTGATGAGCGGAGCGGTAATCATGAAAATCACCAGCAGCACCAGCATCACGTCGATGTACGGCACGACGTTGATCTGGTTCATCAGCCGACGCGGTTGGCGGCGTTCCATCATGACGCGGGCGTCTGCCTTTGCAGGATGTTCGAGAATTCTTCCATGAAGCTTTCGAAGCGGATGGCGATCCGGTCGATATCGCGGGCATAGCGGTTAAACGCCACCACTGCGGGAATCGCCGCAAACAGGCCCATGGCGGTGGCGACCAGCGCCTCCGCGATTCCCGGCGCGACATGCGCGAGCGTCGCTTGCACCACGTTGGAAAGACCGCGAAACGCGTTCATGATTCCCCACACCGTGCCTAACAAGCCAACATAGGGACTGACCGAACCCACCGTGGCGAGAAACGAAAGATGCGCTTCCAGCCGGTCCATCTCTCTTTGATAAGTCGCGCGCATAGCGCGGCGCGTGCCGTCCATCACCACGCTGATACCCATTCCCGGCTGGCGCTTGAGCTTGGCATATTCGCGGAAGCCCGCTTCGAAGATTTTCTCCAGGCTGCCGGCGCTGTGGCGCGAGCTCGCGGCGCTTTGATAGAGCGAATTTAAATCCTTTCCGCTCCAGAAATCCTTTTCGAACTCGTTTGACTGCCGGGTGGCGCGCTTGATCACGAACATCTTGCGGAAGATGTACCACCAGGACATCAGCGACACCACCAAAAGCAACAGCATCACCAGTTGCACCAGCACGCTAGCGTTGGTGACCATGCTCATCAAAGACAAATCTTGAGTGACATTCACGGTTCTTTTCCTAACGCTTTGATCATCGCGTCCGGCATTTTAACCGGCTTGAATGATTCGGGGTTGACGCATGCTACCTTGACCCGCGCGCCAACCAATACGGCGGCGCCGCGGCGCACGCTTTGCATAAATGTAATCTGGCTTCGGCCGCTTTCTGCCGGTTCCACCGTTACTTCCAGCTCATCGTTGAACGCCGCCGGCTTGAAATAATCCACGACTACGTGGCGGACCACGAAGATAACTCCATGCTCGCGCAGCAACTCATCCTGCTCGAAACCCTGCGCGCGCAGCCACTCGGTGCGCGCCCGCTCCATGAACTTGAGGTAGTTGGCATAGTAGACCACACCGCCGGTATCGGTGTCTTCGTAATAAACCCGCACCGGCCAGGTGAAAATTTTGCGCTGCAGGACTTTACCCCTCCCACAGGTCGCCGGTTGCATAATTTTTGGGTAGCGCCAGTCCAAAGTGCCGATAGGCGTTGGCGGTCGCCATGCGTCCGCGCGGGGTGCGCTGGAGATAGCCCTGCTGGATGAGATAAGGCTCCAGCACGTCTTCGATGGTGTCACGTTCTTCGCCGATGGCCGCAGCGAGATTATCAATGCCCACCGGACCGCCGCTGAATTTTTCAATCACCGCGAGCAGCAGCTTTCTATCCATCACGTCAAGACCTATCGCATCCACGTCCAGCATCTTGAGTCCGGCATCGGCGACTTCGCGAGTGACTTTGCCTTTTGCCCTGACCTCGGCGTAATCGCGCAGGCGCCGCAACAGGCGGTTGGCGACGCGCGGCGTGCCGCGCGAGCGGCCGGCAATTTCGAGCGCCCCTTGGTGCTCGATTTCCACGTTGAGAAGCCGGGCCGAGCGTACCACGATTTGCGTGAGTTCCGGCGCCGAATAAAACTCCAGCCGCGCAACGATGCCGAAGCGGTCGCGCAGGGGATTGGTGAGCATGCCGGCGCGGGTGGTGGCGCCGATCAGCGTGAACGCCGGCAAATCGAGCTTCACCGAGCGCGCCGCCGGCCCTTCGCCGATCATGATGTCGATTTGATAATCCTCGAGCGCGGGGTAGAGGATTTCCTCCACCACCGGCGAGAGACGGTGGATTTCGTCGATGAACAGCACATCGTTCGGCTCGAGATTGGTGAGCAGCGCCGCCAAATCGCCGGCGCGCTCCAACACCGGCCCGGAAGTATGGCGCAGGTTCACGCCCAATTCCCTGGCGATGATGTGCGCCAGCGTGGTCTTGCCCAAACCCGGCGGGCCGAACAGCAGAACATGATCGAGCGACTCCTTGCGCTTGCGCGCCGCCTCGATGAAAATCTGCAGCTGGCCACGGATTTTTTCCTGGCCGATGTATTCGCTTAAGCTTTTGGGGCGAAGCGCCCGTTCCAGCGCTTCTTCCTGGGGGGAAAGTGGTGCGGCGGCAATCAGGCGGTCGGTCTCGATCATTGAAAAGCGGTGAAGGGTGAAGGGTGAAAAGTGAAGGGTAAAACCAGAAGCAAATTCATGTTGTTTTGCTCCTTACGCTTTTGACAATAACTTCAGCGCCTGGCGTATGCCATCGGCAACGGGCAGCCCCTCGGGCAACTGCTTGATTGCCCACGCCGCTTCGCGGTCATTATAGCCCAAAGCCGCCAGCGCATTGAGCACGTCTTGCCCCGTGCCCGCAGCGGGCGCGGCGCCGGTTGCCACACCGGATTCCAGCTTGCCGCGCAATTCCAGAATGAGGCGCTCCGCGGTTTTTTTGCCGATGCCGGGAATCCTGGTGAGACGCCCGCTGTCCTGATTCGTCACCGCCTGCGCCAAATCGGCGACGCTCAAGCCGGAGAGCACGGATAACGCGATGCGGGCGCCGACGCCGCTGATTTTCAGCAACTGCCTGAACGCTTTGCGCTCCTCCTCGGTGGCAAAGCCGTACAGCAGATGCGCGTCCTCGCGCACAACGAGATGGGTGTGCAAGGTTACCTGCTGGCCGATTGCGGGCAACTGGTAAAACGTGCTCATCGGCACGTCGAGTTCATAGCCCACGCCGGCGACCTCGAGCAGCACTTGCGGCGGGTGTTTTTCAGCCAGTCTTCCGGTAATGCGCCCGATCAAACCAGCCTCCCTCTTTTTATTCGATAGCCTGTGACGGCGAGCTTGCCCAAGCCGGCATGAGCATGACAGATAGCGCAAGCCAGCGCATCGGCGGCATCGGGGCTGGGATTGCCGGGGAGTTTCAAGAGTCTTTTCACCATCTCCTGCACCTGTTCTTTTTTGGCGTGACCCCTGCCCACCACCGCCTGCTTCACCTGCAGCGCGGTATATTCCGAGACCGGCAGGTCGTTGCCCACCACTGCACAGATCGCTGCACCGCGCGCTGCGCCCAAAAGCAGCGTGGATTGCGGGTTGATGTTGACAAACACTTTTTCCACCGCCACCTGCTGCGGCTGATATTGGGCTATCACTTCGCTCACACCATCCAGAATGACTTTGAGGCGCAGCGCCAGTTCGCCCACCGATGTTTTGATGCAGCCGCTGGTGACATAATCGAGCTTTTCTCCGGATTTATCGAGGATGCCGAATCCGGTGATTCTCAACCCTGGGTCAATGCCAAGGATTCTGATGGTCATTTCTGTTTTTTTGACGACATCACCTTATGCGGAGCCCGGTTTAACTTTGTTCAATCCATCACCGCGTTGGTATAAACCTCTTGCACATCATCCAGCCCTTCCAGAGCATCGAGAAGTTTCTGCATGCGCGCGGCCTCGTCTCCCACCAGCGCCTGCTCGTTGAGCGGTTTCATCGTCACTTCCGCGAATGCCGGCTTGAAGCCCGTTTTTGCCAGCTTTTCCTTCACCACCATGAAATCCTGCTGACTGCTCACGACTTCGATGCTGCCGTCGCTGTTGGTTACCACATCCTCAGCGCCGGCATCGAGCGCGGCTTCCATCAGCTTGTCTTCATTGGTGCCCGGCGCGAACACCAGCTGCCCGCAATGCTTGAAAAGAAATGCCACCGAACCGTCGGTGCCCAGATTGCCGCCGTGCTTGGTGAAAGCGTGGCGCACATCCGCCACGGTGCGCACGCGATTGTCGGTCATGCAGTCCACGATTACCGCCGCGCCGCCAATGCCATAGCCTTCGTAGCGCGCCTCTTCGTAATGCACGCCTTCCAAATCGCCGGTGCCGCGCTTGATGGCGCGCTCGACGTTGTCCTTAGGCATGTTGCTTTCGTTGGCCTTGTCTATCGCCAGGCGCAGCCGCGGGTTCATCGCAGGGTCGCCTCCGCCCAGCCGCGCCGCCACAGTGATTTCCTTTATCAAGCGCGTGAAAATCTTGCCGCGCTTGGCGTCGGCCGCGGCTTTTTTATGCCGGATGTTCGCCCACTTGCTGTGGCCTGACATGAATATCCCTGCTGCTGAGGCTGCGCTTTTGAACCTTGTAATGTTACCATTGCAATGCGCGATTTAAAAATCTAAGCGGAGCACATCATGGCGCAACCCCTGAAACGCTCGAATAAAGCCGGTCTGCCGCCCGGCTCGCTGGTTTATCTGGGCGAGGCCGGGGCCGGACGGCCGGTGGTCACTCTCATCGAATATGATGCGGACAATTACCGCGAAGAACAGCTTGCTTCCGCCGCGCAAATTTCCGCCACTTCAGGCAAAACGCTTTGGCTTGACGTCCACGGCCTGAACGAACCGCAGCTTCTCGAAGAAATCGGCAAGCGTTTCAGCTTGCATCCGCTGGTCCTGGAAGATATTCTCAACACAGACCAGCGGCCCAAAGTGGAGGATTACAGCGCTTATCTTTTTTTCGTCGCCAAGATTTTTGAATACAACGCCACAAACCAGGCCATCACTACCGATCAGGTAAGCATCGTGCTCGGCCAGGGATTTGTACTCACCTTCCAGGAGAAACCCACCGGTACATTCACCTCCTTGCGCGAGCGGCTGAAAAATTCCAAGGGACAAATTCGCAAACAGGGCGCCGACTACATTGCATATTCTCTGTTGGACGCGATTGTGGACCGCTATTTCGCCAGCCTCGAAGCGCTGGCGGAAAAGGCGGAAGCGCTGGAAGGCGAGGTTGTCGCGCGCCCAACACAAAAACTGCTGAGGGAACTGCACGGCATCCGCCGCCAAACCTTGTTCCTGCGCCGCGCGGTGTGGCCGCTGCGCGAAGTGGTCTCTTCGCTTGCGCGCGGCGAGAGCACATTGTTTAACCGCGACACGCTGCCTTTCCTGCGCGATGTCTACGACCACACGGTGTATGTTATCGAATCGCTGGATGCGATCCGCGATCTGATAGCGGGGCTGATGGATATTTTTGTCACCAGCTTGAGCAACCGCATCAATCTGCAGATCCGGCTGCTCACCGTGATTACCACCATCTTCATGCCGCTGACCCTTCTTACCGGCATCTCCGGCATGAACTTTAAGCACATGCCTTTCCTGGAATGGGAAGGCGGTTTCTATCTGCTGATGGGATTCATGCTTGCCATCACACTCGGCCTGCTTATAGTGTTCTGGCGCATCCGCTGGTTGCGTTAAGCAGCCCTTTGAAAAGCCGTTCGTGGTGAGTCCTTCGGCAAGCTCAGGACAGGCTCTGTCGAACGCTCTCCTGAGCCTGGCGAAGGACATGAGCGGCCGTTCCCTCCTTCGACGAGCTCAGGACAGGCTTCGATTGCCTTTAAGTGCTGAACGCCGCTCCCGTTCGGGGAAGCCTTCGACTCACTCAGGCCGAACGGGAGTGGCAGTCGAAGCATCAGGGCGAACGGCCCGTCTCTGAATCAAACTGACATAATGCGGGTTGTCATTGCGAGGAACAAGCGGCAATAACGAAATCTCAAAGACCAGATTGCTTCGCGAAGTTTATCCTGAGTTCGTCGAAGGGCTCGCCGTAGCGCCACCTTCCTCAGTCCAGCCCTTGCCATCTCTCACCTCCGAGCTTGTTAGCCCAGGGTGTCAACTATTTCGGGGGAACTTTGGCGTCCGTGTGCAGCGCGCGGTTAGCTGTCTCGTTCAAATTCTGGATCGTGCGATTTCGCAGCTCTGCGTACACCAACAGCAGCAGAAGCACTGGTGCAGCGAACCCGATTACGAACGGTGCGAACTCCACTGATCGATCCCACCAGCTCTTCTCTTCGGTCAGGAAAGTCCATGACTTCGCTGCCAAAGGGAGCACTGTAAAAAGCAGCGCCGGCACAAGAAACCACGCCGTATTTCTGCCGCCACCAGCCGCCATGCGCGCGCCGAAGAAAGATACGGCAGCGACCAGCGCAACGGCGAGGATTCCGGCGGAAATGCCGAAGGCGGAGTATATCCACGCTCCTATCTGATGAACGATAAGTAGCGTAATTGCAAGAACCACAAATCGCCTAAGCCAGGTATCGCTCATTTGTCGCGTGGCGGGGATCGAACCTTGCCGTAGTCGGATACTGGCTGCGTTGCCGCGATTCCGCGTACGATTGCGTCCCGCCGGGAGAGGGTTCCCAAACGGCAGGCTACTTGTTGAAGTGGGAGCGCGCCTTCTCGAAAGCCTCGCGCATCTTCGCCCAAGCGTCGTCAGCACCGCGCACAAGGTCGAGCCAAGCATCGCCTGAGGCCGCCTGGACCTGCCGCATGCGCTCCATCGCCTGA
>DASZZH010000001.1 GCA_035543335.1 Burkholderiales bacterium | reverse complement strand
GGGGTGCGGGAGCGGCAGCATGGGCGGCCCATCGAACGGCGCCTCTTGCGGCAGCTTGCGCCCCTGCCCGCACCACGCTGCGCGAGACCGAGTCCGGGGTGCCCGTGCGCATGGCGTTGTTGTTCGTCGCTGGTTTGGCCTCCACCAAACGGCGCTCCTCACGCCTCGCCCTGCACCCGGATTGCAACACCGTCGCAACCGCGTAGGACTTAATCAGAGGTTCCCTAATGAATGATGTAAAGAAATTTACCGCGGCAAAATGCGTGTACAACTTCGGAGCGGGACCGGCGGTTCTGCCGGAGGAGGTGCTGGAGCAGGCGCGCGCGGAAATGCTGGACTGGTGCGGCAGCGGCATGTCGGTGATGGAGATGAGCCACCGCGGTAAGGAATTCATGGGCATCGCCGCCCGGGCGGAAAGCGATTTGCGCGAGCTGATGCAAATCCCGCCCCGCTATAAAGTGCTGTTCCTGCAGGGCGGTGCCACGCTGCAATTTGCCATGGCGCCGCTCAACCTGCTGCGTGGGAAAAAATCCGCCGACTATATCCATACCGGCGGATGGTCGAAGAAAGCGATTACCGAGGCGAAAAAATTTTGCGCGGTGAATGTTGCCGCCTCTTCCGAGGACGCCAAATTCACTTATGCGCCGGCGCAGGAGCAGTGGCAGCTCGATTCCAATGCCGCTTACCTGCATTACACGCCAAATGAAACCATAAGTGGTGTGGAATTCCACTGGACACCGGATGCCGGAGATGTCCCGCTGGTCGCCGACATGTCGTCGAACATTCTTTCCAAGCCGGTGGAGGTGAGCCAATACGGCCTGATTTACGCCGGGGCGCAAAAGAACATCGGCCCGGCGGGCTTGACCGTGGTGATCGTGCGTGAGGATTTGCTTGGCCAGCCGCTGCCGGGAACACCGGCGATGCTGGATTACAAAATCCACGCGGACAACGAGTCGATGTATAACACGCCGCCAGCCTATGCGTGGTACGTGGCGGGCCTCACTTTTCAATGGCTCAAGAAAAACGGCGGTCTTGCCGCGATGGAGAGCCGCAATATCGAAAAAGCCGGGCTGCTTTATGACTTTCTCGATTACAGCGGCTTGTTTAGAAATCCGGTGCGCAAAAGCGACCGCTCGCGCATGAACGTGCCGTTCACGCTCAAGCAAGCCACGCTGGACGAAGAATTTTTGAAACAGGCAAAGGCGAGGGGAATGATACAACTCAAGGGACACCGCTCGGTGGGCGGCATGCGCGCGTCCCTGTACAACGCTATGCCGCTGGAAGGCGTGCAAACGCTGGTGGAATTCATGCGCGAGTTCGAGGCAAGACATGGCTGAGACCTACCACATTCTCACGCTCAACCCGATTTCGCAGCACGGGCTCAAGCACTTTCCGCACAATTACACCGTCGGCAACCCGGTGAGCGAGCCGAATACGATTCTGGTGCGCTCGCAGAATATGCATGAGATGACCATCCCGGCCAAGGTCAAGGCGATAGGCCGTGCCGGCGCGGGCACCAACAACATCCCGGTGGCGGGGATGAGCAAGCGCGGCGTGCCGGTGTTCAACGCGCCCGGGGCCAATGCCAACGCGGTGAAGGAGCTGGTGATAGCCGCGATGCTGATGGCGGCGCGCAATCTGGTGCCGGCGATGCACTTCGTGGAAAAGATTTCCGGCGACGACGTAGCCATTAAAAAAGGCGTGGAGGACGGTAAAAAACAGTTTGGGGGTATCGAGCCCGCACCGTTCGCTCGGGGTGATAGGCCTTGGCGCGATCGGCGGATTGGTCGCCGATGCGGCGATCAAGCTCGGAATGCGTGTGATTGGCTTTGATCCGGAAATCACCGTGGACGCAGCTTGGAACGTACCTTCGCAGGTGAAAAAGGCGCACAGCATCGACGAAGTGCTGAAAAACTGTGACTGCGTGACGCTGCACGTGCCGCTGCTCGACGGCACGCGCAAAATGCTGGACGCCAAGCGCCTGAGCCACATGAAGCACGGCACGGTGCTCCTCAATTTCGCGCGCAACGAGGTGGTGGACGAGGACGCGGTGCTGGCGGCGCTCAACGCCAAAAAAATAAAGTACTACATGTGCGATTTTCCTTCGATCAGGCTGAGGGGGCATCCCGCCGTGGTGGCCTTGCCGCATCTGGGCGCTTCGACCCAGGAGGCGGAGGATAATTGCGCGGTGATGGTGGTCGAGCAAGTGCGCGACTTTCTGGAAAACGGCAACATCCTCAACGCCGTCAACTTTCCCGGTGTCGTGATGGAGCGCGAATCGCCTTACCGCGTGGGGACTGCCAACGCCAATGTGCCGAACATGGTGGGACAGATTTCCACCGCCATGGCGCAAGCCGGGCTGAACATACATAATATGGTCAACAAATCCAGGGGCGAGATGGCTTATACCCTGGTTGATCTCGACAGCGTGGTGCCGGGCGCGGTCATCAGCAAAATCGCGGCCATACCCGGCGTGCTGAGCGTACGCTACGTGCCGCAGCAGGGGGACGACAAAGAATCACGATGAGCGACCGGCTTAAAAAACTGCGTGCCAGCATCGATGCGCTCGATCAGCAGATGCTCGAGCTCATTAACCGGCGCGCCGCGCACGCGCGTTCCATCGGCCGGCTCAAGAACGGCATCGTTTACCGCCCCGAGCGCGAAGCGCAGGTCCTGCGGCGCATCAAGGAAGCGAACCACGGACCTCTTTCCGACGAAACGGTGGCACGGCTGTTGCGCGAAATCATGTCCGCCTGCCTGGCGCTGGAAAAGCCGCTTACCGTGACCTACCTCGGACCGCAGGGTACGTTCAGCGAAGCCGCCGCCATCAAGCATTTCGGCCACGCCGCACGCACCCAGTCCTGTGCCTCGATTGATGAAGTGCTGCGCAAAGTGGAAGCCGATGAAGTCGATTATGCCGTGGCGCCGGTGGAAAATTCCACCGAAGGCGCGGTCGGTCGCACGCTGGATTTGATGCTGAACACGCCGCTCAAGATTTGCGGCGAGGTGGTGTTGCGCGTGCACCAGCATCTGCTGCGTAAGAGCAGGGGGCTCAAGAACATCAAGCGCATCTATTCGCACGCGCAGTCGTTCGCCCAGTGCCACGAGTGGCTCAATCACAATCTGCCCAAAGTGCCGCAGGTGCAAGTGGCGAGCAACGCCGAAGCCGCGCGCCTCGCCGGCAAGGAAGCCAGTAGCGTGGCGATCGCCGGGGAAATGGCGGCGGAGCGCTACCGCCTGAATGTCCTGGCGAAAAACATCGAAGACGAGCCGAACAACACCACGCGCTTCTGGATACTGGGCGCGCATGACGCCGCGCCTTCGGGCAAGGACAAGACTTCGCTGGTGATGTCTAGCAAAAATGTTCCAGGAGCGGTGCACCAGTTGCTCACGCCGCTTGCCCATTACGGGGTGAGCATGAGCAAGCTGGAGTCGCGTCCTTCGCGCACCGGCCTGTGGGAATACGTGTTCTTCGTCGATGTCGAAGGCCATCAGCAGGAAGAGAACGTGGCCAAGGCGCTCGATGAGCTCGCCGATAAGGCAGCGTTCTTAAAAATCCTCGGCTCCTATCCCGCGGCGGTGCTTTAAGTGCGGTTAAGGGTTGAGGGTTAAGAGTTGTGAGTGAAACCAACTGACCGTAAAGATTAAAATCCCTTAACTCCGAACACTCAACACTAAACCCTCAACTTCTAAAATGATGGATATATGCGATCTGGCGCCGCCCTATATCCGGGCGATTGCGCCTTACCAGCCGGGCAAGCCGATTTCCGAGCTCGAGCGCGAGTTAGGGCTGAAAGACATCGTGAAGCTCGCGTCCAACGAAAATCCCATGGGCGCGAGCCCCAAGGCGCTCGCTGCGGTAAAGCAAGCGCTCGACGACATTGCCCGCTATCCCGATGGCAACGGTTTTGAATTGAAAGCAGCCTTGTCGGCGCGGCTGCAGGTGAAGCAGGAGCAAGTCGTGCTGGGCAACGGCTCGAACGACGTGCTGGAACTCGCTGCACGCGCTTTTCTCACTCCGGGCACCGAGGCGGTTTACGCGCAGCACGCGTTTGCCGTGTATCCGCTCGTGACCCAGGCCTGCGGCGCCAGGGGCATCGAAGCGCCGGCGAAAAACTTCGGCCATGATTTGGAAGCCATGCTCAAGGCGGTGACGGCGCAGACGCGCATCGTGTTCATCGCCAACCCCAACAACCCGACGGGAACTCTGCTTTACGCCGGTGAGTTGCTGGCTTTTCTGCGTCGCCTGCCGGAAACCGTACTGGTGGTATTGGATGAAGCGTATAACGAGTATTTGCCAAAAGAACTCAAGACGCCCAGCTTGGAATGGCTGAAACAATTTCCGAATCTGGTGATTACGCGCACGTTCTCCAAAGCTTACGGTTTGGCGGGGCTGCGCGTGGGCTACGCGCTTGCGCAAGCTTCCGTCGCCGATTTAATGAACCGCGTGCGCCAGCCGTTCAACGTCAACAGCGCTTCGCAAGCTGCGGCGCTGGCGGCGCTCGATGACCATGAGTTCGTGAAACAAAGCTTCGAGCTCAATCAACAAGGCATGGCGCAGCTCACGCAAGCATTCAAGCGTCTAGGGCTGCGTTATATTCCTTCGTATGGAAATTTTGTGTGCTTCCATGCGGACGATGCGGCGGCGCTGTATCAGCGCCTGCTCAGGCGCGGCGTGATCGTGCGGCCGATCGCCAATTACGGCATGCCGGAATGGCTGCGAGTGAGCATAGGCTTGCCGCACGAAAACGAGAAATTTCTGCAGGCCCTGGAAAACTTGATGCGTGAAGCGGCATGAAATGGCGAAACCCCTGTTAAACAAGCTGGTGATTTTTGGCGTCGGTCTCATCGGCGGCTCGTTTGCCCTGGCGTTGAAGCGTGCGCAGGCGGTGAAGCATATCGTCGGCGTCGGACGCAGTCCGGAAAACCTGAAAAAGGCACTGAAGCTGCGCGTGATTGATGAAATCGCCGACAGCCCCGCGCGAGCGGTGCAGGGCGCCGACCTGGTTTTGCTGGCGATGCCGGTGGGCCAGATGCGCCAAGTCATGCGCGCCATCGCGCCGCACCTGGAGCCGCATACAATTGTCAGCGATGCCGGCAGCACCAAGCAGGATGTGGTGACATTGGCCAGGGAGTGCCTTGCTTCACACTTGCAGCGCTTCGTTCCCGCACATCCGATAGCCGGCGCGGAACTGAGTGGCGTGGCTGCGGCGCGCGTCGATCTTTTTGTACAAAGAACCCTGGTGCTGACGCCTTTGGCCAATACCGACAAAAAAGCGTTGCAGCGGGTTAGGGATTTGTGGCTCGTCTGCGGCGCAAAAGTAAGCCAACTGACGCCGCGCCGGCACGACGAAGTTTTCGCCGCGGTGAGCCATTTGCCGCACTTACTTGCCTACGCGCTGGTGGATGCAATTGCGAACAAAGCCAACGGCGCCGAGCTTTTCAAATATGCCGCGGGCGGCTTCCACGACTTCACGCGGATAGCCGGGAGTTCCCCCGAGATGTGGCGCGACATCGCGCTTTCCAATCGCAGGATTCTGTTGAAAGAGCTTGCCAACTATCAGCGGCAATTGAAGCGCCTGGTCGGATTGTTGCAGAAAAATGATGGCAAAGCGCTTGAAAAAATATTTGCCAATGCCCGCGACGCCCGGCGCAAATGGCTGCTGACATGACCGTTAATTACCGTGTCGAACCGGGCGGCGCGTTTTCAGGCAGGCTGCGCGTTCCCGGCGACAAATCCATTTCCCATCGCAGCATCATGCTGGGCTCCATTGCCGAGGGTATAACCAAAATCGGCGGATTCCTCGAAGGCGAGGATGCGCTTGCCACCATGAATGCCTTCCGTGCCATGGGCGTGCGCATCGAAGGGCCGGGTCAAAGAAGTGTGGTGGTGCACGGGGTAGGATTGCGCGGCCTGAAAGCGCCACCGAAAGTTCTGGATTGCGGCAATTCAGGCACCTTGATGCGGCTTTTATGCGGACTGCTCGCCGGCCAGTCTTTTAATTGCGAATTGGACGGCGATTCCAGCCTGCGCCAACGGCCGATGCAACGTGTGGCGACTCCTTTGCGGAAAATGGGGGCGGAGATTGTCACTGCCGGCAAAGGTAGGCCGCCCGTAAAAATCCGCGGCATGCCGGAATTACGCGGAATTGAATACGCCATGCCGGTGGCAAGCGCTCAGGTGAAATCGGCACTGCTGCTGGCGGGGCTTTATGCCAGAGGGCGCACCTGCGTTACCGAACCGGCGCCGACCCGCGACCACACCGAGCGCATGTTGCAGGCGTTTGGTTATCCCGTCAGACGCGAAGGCGGAAAAATTTGCGTAAATGGCGGCGGGAAATTACAGGCAACCGTTATCGAGGTGCCTACCGACATTTCCTCGGCGGCGTTTTTCATAGTGGGCGCCGGCATTGCGCCCGCTTCGAACATCACGCTCAGCCACGTCGGCATCAATCCCACCCGCACCGGAGTGATCGAAATTTTGCGTTTAATGGGCGCTGATATCACGCTTGTCAATGAACGCACGGCGGGCGGGGAGCCGGTGGCCGATATTCGTGTGCGCCATGCCCGGCTTAAAGGAGTGAATATTCCAGCTGAACTCGTACCGCTGGCGATAGACGAGTTTCCGGTTTTGTTCATAGCGGCGGCGAATGCCGAAGGGGAGACTGTATTGACCGGCGCGGAGGAACTGCGCGTCAAGGAAAGCGACCGCATCCAGGTGATGGCCGAAGGCTTGCGTACGCTCGGAATCAAAGCACAACCCGCGCCGGACGGCATCCGCATTCTCGGCGGGACTTATCACGGTGGTGAAATCGACAGTCACGGAGACCACCGCATCGCCATGTCGTTTGCCATTGCCGCCTTGCGCGCTTCCAGCCCGATTACCATACGCGATTGCGCCAATGTGGCGACATCGTTTCCCGATTTTGTGCAACTTGCACTGACGGCGGGATTAAAAATTTCGGAAAACCTTGACCGCGGAGGACGCTGAGAACGCAGAGGAAAGCCAAGAAAATAGTTTTTCATTTCTTACCTCGGCGTCCTCTGCGGTGAAAAGATTTTCATGAGAGAACTTGGCAATATCCCAGTCATCGCCATTGACGGGCCTTCGGCTTCGGGCAAGGGCGCGGTGGCGCAATGGGTAGCTCGGGAACTTGGTTTCCATTATCTGGACAGCGGCTCGTTCTACCGTTTGGTCGCCTTGGCCGCGCAAAAACGTGGAATAGCGCTCGATGACGAAACGGCGCTGGCCAAATTGGCGGAAAGCCTGCCCGCGGAGTTTCGCGGCGGTGAAATCCTGCTCGACGGGAAGCAAGTGACAGATGAAATCCGCTCGGAAACCTGCGCTGCGGGCGCATCCCGGGTCGCTGCGCTGCCCAAAATCCGGCTCGCGCTTCTCTCCAGACAGCGCGCTTTCCGCAAAACTCCGGGTCTGGTGGCGGAGGGGCGCGACATGGGTTCCACCGTGTTTCCCGATGCCGTATTAAAAGTCTTTCTGACCGCCAGCACCGAGGCGCGCGCCGAGCGCAGATATAAACAGTTGATGGAAAAAGGAATGTATGCTAGCATTCCAACCCTTTTACAGGAAATCAAGGAACGCGATCTGCGTGACAGTCAGCGTTCCGTGGCGCCCCTGCGACAGGGGGCCGATGCCGGTCTTTTGGATACCACCTCGTTAAGCATCGAGGAAACGGTCGCCGAAGTGCTTTCCAGGTATCGCCAGACCGCATCCTGATTAGGCGTTCCGGGTTGCCCAAACCCGGGGCAATGATAAACGAACCCCGTGGGAAATCACGGGTTAAATCCGCGGGCGTAAATAAATGATGGTTACCGCTTCCTCAGGTTCCGACAGCTCTGAAAATTTTGCCGCGCTGTTTGAAGAAAGCCTTTCCCACCAGGAAATGCGTATCGGCGAGGTGATTACCGCCGAAGTGATGAGAGTTGATTCCAATTATGTGGTCGTGAACGCCGGCCTCAAATCCGAAAGCTTTATTTCCGTAGACGAATTCCGCAACGACAAGGGCGAAGTCGAAGTCAAGCCCGGCGACTTCGTGGAAGTGGCGATCGAAGCCCTCGAAGACGGTTACGGCGAAACCCGCCTCTCCCGCGACAAAGCCAAGCGCCTGACGGCATGGCGCGAGCTGGAAGTGGCGCTGGAACAGGGCACGCTGGTGCATGGATTGATTAACGGCAAAGTCAAGGGCGGGCTCACCGTGATGGTGAACGGCATTCGCGCCTTCCTCCCCGGCTCGTTGGTGGACATCCGCCCGGTCAAGGATACCAATCCTTACGAAGGCAAGGAGATGGAATTCAAGGTCATCAAGCTGGACCGCAAGCGCAACAACGTGGTGGTATCGCGCCGCGCGGTGCTGGAAGCGAGCCAGGGCGCGGAACGTCAGGCGCTGCTGGAAAACCTGAAAGAGGGCGCGGTGGTGAAGGGCGTGGTGAAGAACATCACTGATTACGGCGCGTTTGTGGACTTGGGCGGCATCGACGGTCTTCTGCATATCACCGATCTGGCCTGGCGCCGCGTGCGCCACCCTTCGGAAATGCTTGCCGTGGGCGATGAAGTGGAAGCCAAGGTGCTCAAATTCGACCAGGAGAAAAACCGCGTCTCATTGGGCCTCAAGCAACTGGGCGACGATCCGTGGGTGGGATTGTCCCGCCGTTATCCGCAAGGCACCCGCCTGTTCGGCAAGGTGAGCAACCTCACCGATTACGGCGCGTTTGTCGAAATCGAGCAGGGCATCGAAGGCCTGGTGCATGTCTCGGAGATGGATTGGACCAACAAGAACGTGCACCCCTCCAAAGTGGCACAGCTCGGCGACGAGGTCGAGGTGATGATTCTGGAAATTGATGAAGAGCGCCGCCGCATTTCGCTGGGCATGAAGCAATGCCAGCCCAATCCCTGGGAAGAATTCTCGCTCAACCACAAGAAGAACGACCGCGTCAAAGGCCAGATTAAATCCATTACCGATTTCGGCATTTTCATCGGCCTTCCCGGCGGTATTGACGGGCTGGTGCATCTTTCTGATCTGTCCTGGAGCCAGCCGGGCGAACAGGCGGTGCGCAATTACAAGAAGAGTGAGGAAGTGGAAGCGATGGTGCTTTCGATTGACGTCGAGCGCGAGCGCATTTCGCTCGGCATCAAGCAGCTCGATGGCGATCCGTTCACCAGCTACATCGCTACCCATGAGAAAAACAGCGTCGTCGCCGGCAAGGTGAAGTCAACTGACGCCAAGGGGGCGGTGATCCAGCTCGACACTGATGTTGAGGGCTACCTGCGCGCTTCCGAAATGTCGCGCGACCGGGTCGAGGACATCCGCACTCACCTTAAAGAGGGTGATGAGGTGAAAGCGATGATTATCAACATCGACCGCAAGAATCGCAGCATCAACCTTTCGATTAAAGCCAAGAATCTGGCTGACGAATCAGAAGCCATACAGAAAGTGGTGGCTGACAATACAGCCAGTACCGGCACCACCAATCTGGGAGCGCTTCTGAAAGCGAAGCTGGATGTGAAAAACACCGAGCAATAGAGGGACAACATGACCAAGTCTGAGCTGATTGCCAAATTGGCGACGCGCTATCCGCAACTCGTGGCAAAAGATGCGGAACTCGCCGTAAAAATGATTTTGGACGCGATGACCAAGAGTCTCGCCCAAGGTAACCGCATCGAAATCAGGGGTTTTGGCAGCTTTGGCTTGAACCACCGCCCGCCGCGCGTCGGCCGCAACCCGAAGTCCGGCGAGAAGGTCAAAGTTCCGGAAAAATACGTTCCGCATTTCAAGGCGGGAAAAGAACTGCGCGAGCGTGTTGACGACAAAAAATAACCAGTATTTTTGGTTGAGAGAAAAAGGCGGCACGCTGTTGCAAGATGCCGCCTTTTTTGCATGTAAGACCCGGGATTTGAGATATGCGCTACCTTTCTTGGCTTCTTAAATTCATCCTGTTCCTGCTGCTGCTGGGTTTCGCGTTGAAAAACACCGAAACCACGGTGTTACGCTACTATTTTGGCTTCGAATGGCAGGCGCCGCTGGTGGCGATCCTGCTGGTGTTTTTCTGTGCCGGCGCCGCGATCGGGGTGGTGGCCGTCTTAAGCTACATTTTCCGGCAAAGACGAGAAATATTGAGTCTGAAGCGCGAGTTGCGCCTGAAACACCAGGCCACGGATCGGCCTGTCATATGAGTACCGGACGCCATGGAAATTGAACTCTGGTGGCTGCTGGCGTTTCCGTTGTTTTTCAGCCTGGGCTGGATCGCTGCCCGCATTGACATCAAGCAATTGCTGTCCGAATCGCGGGCGCTGCCCCTGTCCTATTTCAAGGGGCTCAATTTCCTGCTCAACGAGCAGCCCGACAAGGCGATCGAAGCCTTCATCGAAGTGGTGAAGGTCGACCCGCAAACGGTGGAGCTGCACTTCGCCTTGGGCAACCTGTTCCGCCGGCGCGGCGAAGTGGAACGCGCCATCCGCATGCACCAGAACCTGGCGGAGCGCGCCGATCTGGCGCAGGAACAGAAACTCAACGCTATGTTTGAGCTCGCCAAGGATTATCTGAAAGCGGGGCTGCTGGACCGCGCCGAGGAGTTCTTCGGCAAGCTGCAGGGGACGACGCATGCGGAAGCGGCGCTGAAAAACCTTCTGGAAATTTATCAGCAGGAAAAGGACTGGCAGAAAGCGATAGACGCCGCCAGGCACCTCGAAAAAATCACCAACCAGTCGTACCAGAAAGAAATCGCCAATTTTTACTGCGAATTGGCGGCCAATGAATTGATGCATTCGCGGCTGGAAAATGCCGGACCGCATCTCGATGCGGCGCTCGCGGCCCACCGTAAATGCGCTCGCGCCAGCATCCTGCAGGGTGATCTGGAAGTGCTGCAAAACCGCCACGAGCAGGCGATTACGGCCTGGAAGCGGATTGAAACCCAGAACCCCGCCTATCTGTCGCTGGTCGCGGAGAAGATTTTCAACGCTTACCGGCATCTGGACCGCTTCGACGAAGGTGCGCGTTTGCTGAGCGGCTATCTTTTCAACTACTCTTCGCTGGATTTGTTGAACGTGGTGTTCCAGGCGACGCTCACCCGCCAGGGCGCGGAGCCGGCCTATCAGCTGGTGCGGGATGAGCTGAAGCGCAACCCGACCTTGCTCGGCCTCGACAAGCTGCTGGAAGCGCAAATGCTGGAAGCACCGCCGGAGCGCCGCCATGATCTGGAACTGATGAAGAATCTGGTACACAGCCATACGCGCAGCCTTGCGCTTTACCGTTGCGAAAAATGCGGCTTTCGCGCCAGGCAGTTTTACTGGCGCTGCCCGGCCTGCGGCGGCTGGGAAACTTATCCACCGCGGCGCACCGAAGAACACGAACTGGCGGCATGAGCGAACCGCGGGTCATCGTTGCATTGGATTACCCCGACGCCAAAGCGGCGCTGCATTTGGTCGATCGCCTTGAGCCGCGGTCTTGCCGGGTCAAGGTGGGCAAGGAATTGTTTACGGCGGCGGGCCCGCAACTGGTGGAAAAACTGACCGGACGCGGTTTCGGGGTGTTTCTTGACCTCAAGTTTCACGACATTCCGCACACCGTAGCGCAGGCCTGCAAGGTTGCGGCGAAACTTGGAGTATGGATGCTTAACGTGCATGCATTAGGCGGGAAGAAAATGCTGCTCGCCGCGCGCGAAGCGCTGCAGGAATTCAAGCAGCGGCCGAGACTGGTCGCGGTTACCGTGCTCACCAGCATAAAAAACGAGGAGCTTGGGGAAATCGGCGTAAGCGGTGAACTGAACGAAGCGGTGCTGCGGCTGGCCGGGCTTGCCCATGACAGCGGTCTGGACGGCGTGGTGTGCTCGGCGCAGGAAGCGCCGGATTTGCGCAAGCAATTCGGCCGCAAGTTTTGCTTGGTGACTGCCGGCATTCGCCCCGCAAAGGTGGCTCTGGGTGATCAGCAGCGGGTGACGACCCCGCGGCGGGCAATGGAGAACGGCGCCGATTATCTGGTCATCGGCCGCCCGATTACCCAGGCACAGGACCCGCTCAAGGCATTGCAGGAAATTAACCGGGAAATTGCCGAAACTGTAAAACAAAAATGAAAAAAACAAGCACCCGTAAAAAAATTGCCCCCGCCGCGCTGGCCAAAGCACGCTTGCTGGTGGTGGGCGATGTCATGCTGGACCGTTACTGGTTCGGCGAAGTTAGCCGCATCTCTCCCGAAGCGCCGGTGCCGGTGGTGAAGATTGAGAAAGTGGAGGAGCGCCCGGGCGGTGCCGCCAATGTAGCGCGCAACGTCGCCGCGCTCGGGGCGAAAGTGGAATTGCTTTCCGTGATCGGCAATGATGAGGCCAGCGTCTGTCTGCAACGGCTGCTGCGCGACGAAGGCATCCCGTCGCAACTGCACCGGGACAATGCGATTGCGACCACCATCAAGCTGCGCGTGATTGGCCGCCAGCAGCAGCTGCTGCGAATCGATTTCGAGACCCCGCCCAGTCACGAGGTGCTGCTGTCTAAGCTTGCCGATTTTGAAAAAAAACTGTCTGCATGTGATGTGGTGATCCTGTCCGATTACGCGAAAGGGGGGCTCACGCACATCGCGCGCATGATTGCGCTTGCCAACCGTGCCAGGAAGACCGTGCTGGTCGACCCCAAGGGCGACGATTACGAACAATATCGCAACGCCACCATGCTTACTCCCAACCGCGCCGAATTCCGGCAGGTGATGGGGAGTTGGAAAAACGAGAAAGAGTTCGCTGCCAAGGCCCGGCAATTAATGCGAAAACTCAATCTCAAGGCGCTGCTGGTGACCCGAAGCGAGGAGGGCATGACGCTGTTCAGTAACGGCGGCATGCTGCATGTGCCGGCGCAGGCGCGTGAAGTCTATGACGTGAGCGGCGCCGGGGATACGGTGATTGCCGCGCTGGGCGTGATGCTGGCGAGCGGAGCGGATTTGCCGGACGCGGTGCGCATCGCCAACCGGGCGGCGGGCATCGTGGTCGGCAAGTTCGGCACGGCGGTGGTGCATCGCGACGAGTTGTTTGCGGTTTAGGAAAAAACATGTACACCATCGTCACCGGAGCGGCTGGATTCATCGGTTCCAACCTGGTCAAGGCGTTAAATCAGCGTGGCGAGACCGATATTATCGCGGTGGACAACCTGCAACAATCGGCCAAATTCACCAATCTGGCGGACTGTGAAATTGCCGACTATCAAGACCAGCAGGCGTTTCTGGAAAAGCTTGGTGAAGGCGCTTTTGACGGCGCGATTAACGTGATTTTCCACCAGGGAGCCTGCACCGACACCGCCGAGAGCGACGGCCGTTACATGATGCAGAACAATTACCGCTATTCGCTGGAGCTGCTGGAGTATTGTCAGAACGAGGAAGTGCCTTTTATTTATGCTTCCTCGGCCGCAATCTATGGCGCAACCAAGGTGTTCAAGGAAGAGCGGGAGCATGAAGCGCCGCTCAATGTTTACGGCTACTCCAAGTTCCTGTTCGACCAGGCGGTGCGCAAACGGCTCGCTCAGCGCAGTGCGCAGATTGCGGGCTTGCGCTATTTCAACGTTTACGGCCCGCGCGAGCGCCACAAGGGCAGAATGGCCTCGGTGGCGCTGCATTTCTTCGATGAATACCGCAGGGACGGAAAAGTAAAACTGTTCGAAGGCAGCAGCGGCTACGCGGCCGGCGAACAGCGGCGCGATTTTATTTCGGTCGAAGACGTCATTCAGGTCAACCTGTTCTTCCTTGATCATCCGGCAAAATCCGGTGTCTTCAATGTGGGCACCGGCGCCTCGCAGACGTTCAACGAAGTCGCGGTTGCCGCAGTGAATGCCTGCCGCCAGAGGCATCCGTCTTTGACTCTTCCGCAACTGCAGCAACAGGGCTTGATTGAATACATTCCTTTTCCCGAGAAGCTCGTAGGGAAATACCAGAGCTATACCCAGGCGGATATCGGCGCCCTGCGCCATGCGGGCTATGACCAGCCTTTTCTTAACGTGCAGCAAGGCGTCCCCCGCTATATCGAGTGTCTGTTGCAACAGACTTAAGTTTTTTCTAGCCCCGCTTTGGCAACTTTAGCGAGGCATCGGGTATCATACATAGCCGGGCTCTTTGAAAGAATCGCATGTATAAAACGATTGAGCACTTTGTCGGCGACACGCCGCTCGTCCAGCTGAAACGCATCCCCGGAAAGACCACCAACACCATTCTGGTGAAGCTCGAGGGCGACAATCCGGCGGGCTCGGTGAAGGACCGTCCGGCGCTGTATATGATTACGCGCGCCGAGCAGCGCGGGCAAATCAAGCCCGGCGACACGCTGATCGAGGCGACCAGCGGCAATACCGGCATTGCGCTGGCGATGGCGGCGGCGATGATGGGTTACCGGATGGTGTTGGTGATGCCGGAGCATCTGAGCCTGGAGCGGCGGCAGACCATGCGCGCGTTCGGCGCGGAATTCGTGTTGACGCCGGAAAAGGGCGGCATGGAAGCGGCGCGCGATACCGCCGAGCGCATGCGCGACGAAGGCATGGGTATTATTCTCGACCAGTTTGCCAATCCCGATAACCCGTTGTCGCACTACGAAGGTACCGGACCGGAAATCTGGCGTGACACCGGAGGTCAAATTACCCACTTCGTGAGCAGCATGGGCACCACCGGTACCATCATGGGCTGCTCGCGCTTCTTCAAGGAAAAAAACCCGGCGATCCGGATCATCGGCTGCCAGCCGACGGAAGGTTCGCAGATCCCCGGCATCCGCAAGTGGCCCGAGGCCTATCTTCCAAAAATCTTTGACCGCAAGCGGGTGGATCGCGTTATTGAGGTGAGCCAGCAGGACGCCGAGGAACTGACCCGCCGCCTGGCGAGCGAGGAAGGTATTTTTGCCGGCATTTCCTCGGGCGGCGCGCTGTGGGCGGCGCTGCAGGTTTCCGCTGAAGTCGAAAACGCGGTCATTGTCTCCATCGTCTGCGACCGCGGCGACCGTTATCTATCCACCGGAGTTTTCCCGGCGTGACGCCTGTTCTTGCGTTCGACATCGAGACGGTTCCCGATATCGAAGGTCTGCGCCGGCTCTACGCGCTGGGGGCCGAGGTCAAAGCCGGCGATGTCGCGGAAATGGCGTTTCAGATGCGCCGTCAGACGACCGGCACGGATTTTCTTCCCTTGCATCTGCATCGCGTCGTTGCCATTGCCTGCGCGCTGCGCGACCGCGACGGTTTCACCGTCTGGTCGCTGGGTGACGTTCACACCGGCGAGGCGGAGCTTATCAAGCGCTTTTTTGACGGCGTCGAGAAATACACCCCCCAACTGGTTTCCTGGAACGGCGGTGGCTTTGATTTGCCGGTCATGCATTACCGCGGACTGATTCACGGCATCCGCGCCGCCCGCTACTGGGACATGGGCGAGGACGACAAGGATTTCAAGTGGAACAATTACATCGGCCGCTATCATCAGCGCCATCTGGACTTGATGGATTTGCTCGCGCTTTACCAGCCGCGCAACAACGCGCCGCTGGATGAAATGGCGAAGCTCATCGGTTTTCCCGGCAAGCTCGGCATGGAAGGCGCCGGGGTGTGGGAAGCCTACCAGGCCGGGAAAATCACGGAAATTCGCAATTACTGCGAAACCGATGCCGTTAACACCTATCTGCTTTATCTGCGCTTCCAATTAATGCGCGGCGCGTTCAACGAAGACCAATACCGCCGCGAATGCGATGTAGTGCGCGCGAATTTACGCAAATCCGCCGAGCCGCACTGGCGTGAATTTCTGAGCGAGTGGCGCACGGCCTGATAACGGATTTGTCCTTGTCCTCCCAAGCCGTAATTGAATCCCTGGACCAAGAAGGCCGCGGTATTGCCCATGTCGGGGGCAAAACGGTTTTCATCGAGGGCGGTCTTCCTGGCGAAACCGTCGCTTATTCTCCTTACCGTAAAAAACCCAACTACGAGCTGGGTAATGCAGAGCACGTTCTGCGCTCGAGCCCGATGCGGGTGACGCCGCGCTGCCCGTATTTTGGCGTGTGCGGCGGTTGCAGCCTGCAACATCTCGATGTGCGCGCCCAGGTTGCGGCGAAACAACGCACGCTGGAAGATAATCTCCGGCATATCGGCAAGGTCGAAGCGCAAACGCTGCTGCCGCCCATTTACGGCCCGACTTGGGAATACCGCCAACGCGCGCGGCTGTCGGTGCACTATGTGGCGAAAAAAGGCGGAGTACTGGTGGGGTTTCACGAAAGGAAAAGCAGCTTTGTCGCCGACATGCAAAGCTGCGAAATTTTGCCGCAGAGGATTTCGGCGCTGCTTAAGCCGTTGCGCGAATTAATCGGCAGCCTGACGCTGCGCGAGCGCATTCCCCAGCTTGAGCTGGCAATAGGGGAAACTGCCGATGTACTGGTGTTGCGGCATCTTGACGCCTTGAGCAACAGCGACAAGGAAGCGCTCGAAGCCTTCGCCGAACGTCACCGCGTGCAGTTTTATCTGCAACCTGCGGGAGCGGAATCCGCTCATCCCTTTTATCCGCTGGAGCCGCAGGAGCTTTATTACACGCTTCCCGAATACGCCATCCACATCGCGTTCCAGCCTACCGAGTACACTCAGGTCAACCATGCGATGAACCGCATGCTGGTGCGCCGCGCCATGCAACTGCTTGACCCCCGGCCTGGCGAGCGGATTGCCGATTTGTTTTGCGGCCTGGGAAATTTCACCTTGCCCATAGCACGGCTGGGCGCGGAGGTGTTGGGCGCGGAAGGGAACGCGGCGTTGTTGCAGCGCGCTCAACAGAACGCGGCACAAAACGGATTGGCTGGAAAAGTACGCTTCCAGATTGCCAATCTGTTTGAGCCAGCCGAGGCCTCATTAGGCGGCGGCCGGTTTGACAAGATATTGCTCGATCCGCCGCGCGACGGGGCAATTGAAGTAGTCAAAGCCTTAGCCGCCGATTCGCCTGGCCGCATCGTTTATGTTTCCTGCAGTCCGGCGACTTTGGCGCGCGATGCGGCGGTGCTGGTGTATGCCAAAGGCTATCAACTCAAGGCGGTGGGGGTCGTCAACATGTTCCCTCACACTTCGCACATCGAATCCATCGCGCTGTTCGAGCGGGCAAAATAAGAAGGCGGGCGCATGCCCGCCTTTTACATGAGTTGCTCGTGTTTAGTCCCGCCGACCGGAGAAAACCAACAGCAGGTTCAGCAGGTGAACGAAGATATTATAGATGTCGAGGTAGATTTTCAGCGTGGCCATGACGTAGTTGGTTTCGCCGCCGTGGACGATTTGGCTTATGTCATACAAGATGTAGCCGGAGAACAGCAATACCGCAATCGCCGAAATCGTCAGGCTTGCCGCCGGTACCTGGAAGAACAGGTTGGCGATGGAAGCAATAATCAGAAGAACCAGACCGACCAGCAGGAACTTGCCCATGAAACTGAAATCCTTGCGGGTCACGGTGGCGATTCCCGCCAGCGTGAAGAAAATCACGCCGGTTCCCCCCGCCGCCATGCTTACCAGTTGGCCGCCGTTTCTGAAGTTCAGCGCGTATTGCAGCATCGGCCCCAGCCACCAGCCCATCACGAAGGTGAAGGCGAGCAGCAGCGGCACGCCCCAGATGCTGTTACGCGCGGCGCCGACCGCGAACATCAAGCCGAACATCGCGGCCAGCATCAGCAGCGGCCCCATGATCGGATATTGCGCGAGAAATGAGAAATTGGTTGCGGTTCCAACCAGCGCGCCGATGACCGTCGGAATCATGGTCAGTCCCAGCATCATGTAGGTGTTGCGCAACACCTTATGCTGGGCCAGCGCCAGTTGCGTCGTTTGTGCGCTTATCTGAATGTCTTGTTGCATTGCAGCCGCTCCTTAACACTTGAGCACATGCTCAGTGACTAAGACTACTCGACCGAAGTGAAAGTTGCAAGCCGGACAAAAGTGGAATCTAGCCAAAACAACGCGTTAAGAGTTATGATGCAGCCCTCTGGAGAGTTGGCGGCTCTCACCCAATCCCTCTCCCGCATTTGCGGGAGAGGGAACATTTGCTTCTTCTCCCGCATGGCGGGAGAAGATTGAGATGAGGGGCCGGTCGAATGCGGCGGTCTTGACTACACGCCACGCTAGCGGCTTGTTGCGGCGGAGACTAACCTTCAGGTTATGTCAAAGCCAAAACCGGCAGTTCTCCAGAAATTTGATATCGGAAGGTTGGCCGAGCGGTTGAAGGCACCGGTCTTGGAGCATGCGTAGCCTGCTCCAGTGAAGGCTAACCTGCAGAGCAGGTTATGCCGGAACTAAAACCGTTGTCCCAGCATTAACACGTGGAGAGTTGGCAGAGCGGTCTATTGCGGCGGTCTTGAAAACCGTTGTGGGGCAACCCACCGGGGGTTCGAATCCCTCACTCTCCGCCAATTCAAGTCACAAATGCTTAGAAGGAATTTGTCTCTGACCCTATGCGTTTCGATGGAGCGGATTGAGGCTATGCATCTATGAAAACGACTATCACGCGATTGGTGGCGGTGTTTGCTTGCTTAGTAGCTTTGGAGGCTCATGCTGCGGAGCTAACTCTCTTGTGTACGGTGAAAATGGCCTTCGATCACGACGACGGCTCGGCAACACTCGTCGAGAATACTAAAACGGTAATCAAAATTGATTTGGATAAAAGGCAAGCCAATTCAGATTTTCCGCTCGGCCCCGCGACGACTCCATTAACAAAGCTCGACGACCAATGGATCGTTTTCGTTATTTCTAGAAACCATAAATTAAGGAATGCAGTCATCTCGTCAGAGTCGGTAACTATTAATCGGGTTACGGGAGAAATTTCCTCCTTTTACTTTGCAGATGTCACTAATAGAGGGTGGAGTTTTATTGGCACATGCGAAACGGCGGCAAAGAAGTTTTGACATTCAATCTTGCTTTGGCGACGGCCAGCCTCGCGCTGGCATTTTGTTTCCCTGCTTACGCCGACTTCACCGGCAATGTGGTGGCGGTGGCCGATGGCGACACCATCACGGTGCTGCGCGACCGTGAGCAGGTAAAGATTCGCCTGTTAGAGATCGGCGCGCCAGAGAAGCGGCAGGCATTCGGCAACAGATCAAAGCAATCGCTATCCGATCTCTGCTTCAACAAAACCGCCACGCTGGCCGACAAAGGAAAGGATCGCTACGGGCGAACGCTGGCGCAGATCGCATCGTATCTGGGGATGCATTACTCGATGGTGAGCAAAGTGATTAAAGCAGAGATGGGAGATTCAAGATTCAAGACTTGACCCTAATAGCTATGGTTGATGGCACCGGTCTTGAAAACCGGCAGGGGCGCAAGCCTCTCATGAGTTCGAATCTCACACCTTCCGCCAATTCAAGTCACAAATGCCTAAAAAGAATTTGTCTCTGACCATATGCGTTTAATGGGAGGCGGGCAAATGACAAACCTGATATTTCAAGACCTGACCCCATGTATGCTTCCTCAATGATGGCCATACGATATCTAATCAATGATGACGGCACTCCCTTTAAGCCATCTGAAATACAGACATTGCGCGAGGCATTGGATTCTCTCGGCGATAATGAGCGGACGGAGTACAGCAATCAAAACGTTGCTGCTATTGCACAGCATGGAGCTGTCAAATTTTTGATCGTCTCTGGTCCTGGAACAGGCAAGAGTCATATTTTCATAGACAGGATTGACCATTGGTATAAAAACGACCCGGGCGCAACCGTTGTTGTAACGAGCTTTGTGAGAAAATTAGTGGCAGATTTACAGAATGATATTAAGAGCGACGCAAAGCTAAAGGACGAGCAAAAAAGCAAAATCACGGTATACACCTTGCATAAGTTTGCTCGGAGTATTGTTGAAAAAAATAATGGAACGAGCGAATGGCGATTTAGGCCGCACTTTCGGATCATAGGACAGACCTGGAAGGAAATAGTGTGGGATGATTTGTTTGCTTTTTATCCCGACATAGACCGAGGCGTCTATACTTGGAAAAAATTTGAGGAACAGTTGCATAATGATAACTTTGAGGGATCCGATGAGTGGAAAGGGCTTAATGAAACCTATTTCAAGCTCTGCCGATTTTATAATGCGGCCGGCTTCGCTGACTTGATTCTGCGCGCCACAAAGGCGTTAGCGGAAAATCCGGGTTTAAATGAAAATCAATACTTCATCATTGATGAATATCAGGATTTCAACCTTGCCGAAGAAGCCCTCATAAACCATTTCGTAGCAAACCCCAAAGGTCTGCTTGTTGTCGGAGACGACGAGCAAGTTCTTTATGAGAAGCTAAAATCAGGCAATCCTACACTGATTCGCAATCTGTATAAAAACACGGATTATGCCAATGGAATGCTCCCGTTCTGCGGCAGGAGTAGTTACCACATCACGAAAACCGCCGATCATTTCATTCAACAGCACAGAGAAGCAGAATGCATAGAAAAAATCTACTTACCGTTAAAGACAAACAGCAATGAACCGAAAGTCCAAGTTATTGCGTGCGCTACCTCTTCAACCGCAGTCGATTACATTGAAAAATTTGTCTTGGATAACAAAGCGGAAATTAATGAGCGCAAGAGGCAATTGGAGGCCGGGAAAGTAAAGGATGCATACTTGCTGATTTTGACGCCAGCAAAAGAAGTCAATTTTTATGGACAGTCGAAGGAGAAGATTAAAAGAATCGCGGCAGAATATCAAACAGAGACACGGTCGTTTTCGGAGGATTATTACCAATTGCTAAGCTATTATTCGCTTGCAAACAATCCCCATAACAATTTCACTTTTCGGAAAGTGCTCCATTATGAAGGGGTCTCGGAAGATAAAGTGCATGAGTTGATTGCCAGGGCCGTGCAGGATGACAAATACCTTTGCGACTTGGATATTCAAGAAATTAAGGACGCATTGAGCAAAGGCAACAAGGTTAAAACTATTTTGGACGGAGAGAGCACTGCTGCAGAAAAGCTGGAGCAAATCTCCAGCCTTATCTCAGTAGCCGATAAAGAGAAACTTCAGAAGGACATTGAGCGGAAAGCTATCAGTCAGGAAGAGGTGGCTAGATTGGAACACGAAGAGGAGGAAGAAGCAGAGCTGGAAGAAATTGAAGTAAAACGAATGGGAGCTGTGGAGTTGATTACAGTTGTCGGCTCCAAAGGACTTTCGGCAGATCACGTGATCATCATCGGTTTTGATAACGTAAACATGAATTGGGTAACGAAAAATGCTTTTTACGTTGCGATGACAAGAGCGAGAAAGAGCTTGCACATCCTGACCGCCCTCAAATCGGGTGGCGCGAGACAGGCACACAGTTTCCTCGATCAATTACCAGATGATCATGCGGAATTTTACAGTTACAAGAAAAGCGACCAATCGAAAAATCAATTGCAGGGCAAACTGGGATTCAAGAGCTATCTTAATAACCTAAATTCTATTTATTTCTGACTAGGTTTTGCTTTGTCTTGCCTCGTAGGCTTGCAAATTGCAGTAAGCCAGGCGCAGCTGGGGAGTTTGCAGCTTGTGCTTACGCGCCCTGCGAAGCATGTCGCCAATGATGTGGGCGGCTTCCGTCTTGCCGTTGCGCTCA
This sequence comes from Burkholderiales bacterium, assembly GCA_035543335.1. Taxonomy (NCBI): domain Bacteria; kingdom Pseudomonadati; phylum Pseudomonadota; class Betaproteobacteria; order Burkholderiales; species Burkholderiales bacterium. Next base: position 44,592 of record DASZZH010000001.1, on the reverse strand, counting down.
ACATCGCGCAGCATCGAAGCCGCCATAACCGAGCCGCGCTCAGTAAGCACCTTTCGCGACCAGGCCAGATGTTCGTCCCGCGGCGTGTAGCCCGATGCCGTCGCAACGTTTTTGCATTCGTTCAGCATTTCCAGAACAATCGCCTCACCTTCGTCTGTTTGCATAATGGCGCCGATGGGTGCGCGCATCAGGCAGGTGGTTCCGGCAAGCGCAGCGAGAAACACGAATTTTTCCCACATGGCGAGATCAATGGTTTCGCTGAGCAAGTAACTGACGGAAGTCTTTGCGAACTCGGCCTCAAGCGCCTTGCAGCGGGCGCTTTTTTCACCGGAACGCTCGCCGAAAATGATTTTATGCACCGGGTAGAGGTGATGAATTTCGCCGTTCTCCGTGAGCGTTGCGGCAATCTGGCAGGACCCGCCCAGCACCCGCTCCGCGCCGAATTTTTTGCCCAGCATTTCCATGTGGGCTACGCCATTCAGCAACGGAAGAATCGCAGTGCCTTTTCCAACCGCGGGGGTGATAGCGCTTGTTGCACTCTCAAGGTCATAAGCCTTGCAGGCGAGGATAACGAAGTCATATCCTGAGTTCAGCTGTTCAGGCAGCACGCAGGCGACCCTCTGGTTGATATCGCCGTGAGGGCTGCGCACCACCAAGCCGTGTTCCCTGAGTTGATCGGCACGCCGCGGACGGACTAGGAAAACCACATCGGCGCCTTTTTCAGCGAGCCGGCCGCCAAAATATCCTCCGACCGCTCCCGCGCCCAGCACCAGAATCTTCATTTTTGTTTGAGGTCGCTTCGGGTCGCATCCGCCCAGCAATGGGGTGTTTCATATAGACGGATGCGTTCAAGGCGAAGATGATTGCCATAGATGTCCCGGTAAGCCCGGGCAAGAATTCGGAACGCTTCCAGCGCCATATTTTCCGCGGTGGGCGTGGCGTTGAGCACCACGGTTTTGTGTCCCGGCAGTGAGCGCAGGAACTCGAGGACTACCGTGTCACCTTTATAGACCAGAAAAGCATGGTCCCAAAGTTCCACCAGATGTTCACGTGCAATATTTCTGACCTTGGCGAAATCCATTACCATGCCGTTGTCGGGCGCGCCTTTTTTTTGGATCACGTCGCCGGAAAGCGTAATTTCGATTGCGTAGCGGTGGCCGTGCAAATGCCGGCACTGGCTGTCATGTTCGGGAATGCGGTGCCCGGCATCGAATTCCAGGCGGCGGGTGATAAGAACCTGTCTCGACGATACCCGCGTGCTGCGTTGCTGGCCAGAAAGCGATGACTGCAAGGCGCGAGGAGGCCGCATAGTTACTCCTATGCAACGACGAGCAACGCCGCAGACGCGGTTTCTGGCCGCAACCCGGTGGGACGGGGGCCGTCGCGACCCGGTGGCGAAGCGGGGTGCGGGAGCGACGAGCTGTGCGCCCAGGAAGTGCTGTCCATCGACGGCCTTTGCGCCCCTTCCTGCACCACGCTGCGCGAGACCGAGTACGGGGCGCACTTTGGGCCATTTCCTCGTTGCTCGCCGCTTATTTGGAATAACCAAACTGCGCGGCTTGCGCCTAGAACTGGCACCAAAGTCGCCGCCGTCGCACACGTGAGTATTGTCGAGACAGGTTCTATCATCTTGTATTAAATTCCCTCATAATGTCCGCGAATTATAACATTCCCGCAATGCACCCCATTTAGGGGCCGATACTCATGCCGGCAACGCAAAGACTCAACATTTCCAACCACAGCCGTGAAGCCGCAGGGCTGACTTATGTGTACCCGGTCATCTCACGGAGGGCGGGCGGCGTATCGGTGGGCATTAACCTTAACCCCAACAATGCCTGCAACTGGCGTTGCATCTATTGCCAGGTTCCAGATCTTAAACGCGGCGCGGCGCCGGCGATTGACCTGCACAAACTCGACAGTGAGCTGCGCGGTTTTTTGCGCGAATTGCTATCGGGCGATTTCATGGAAAGTAAAGTGCCGCTTGAAGTGCGCCGTATCAACGATATCGCGATATCAGGTAACGGCGAGCCGACCAGCTCGAAACAGTTTGCTGAGGTCGTAGCTCTGATAGGACGGGTGATTGAGGATTGCGGTCTCAAAGACAAGATTAAGCTGGTGCTGATTACCAACGGCAGCCTGATGCAGCGGCTGCCGGTGCGGAAAGGCCTAAAAAAAATGAAAGAACTCTACGGCGAGGTGTGGTTCAAGCTGGATTCGGCAACCAACGCCGGCATGCGCCGCATCAACAGCACGCAGAGAAGCATAGAGAAGGTGTTGCAGAATCTGCGCCTGGCGAGTGCGCTCTGTCCGACCTGGCTGCAGACCTGTGTCTTTGCGCTGGATGGAAAACCGTCGTTAGCGGCGGAGCGGGAAGCCTATCTCAAGTTTGTCGGCGGATTAAAAAAGAAGGGAATTGCGATTGAAGGCATATTGCTTTACGGCCTGGCGCGGCAGTCCATGCAGCCCGAGGCGGCGCGCTTGAGGGCTTTGCCCGGGGGATGGTTGCAAGAGTTCGCGTCTGAAATACGCTCGCTGGGGCTGGTGGTAAAAGTCAGCCCGTAGTCAATTTTACGTCCGCCTGGTTTTTGAGCGGGCGGCTTTTTTCAATTTTTTGTAGCGCTCGGGCTGGAAGGCTTTCAGGTACTGGATGACTTCGTAGTCTTCCTTTTTGATTTTCTTTACGTCAATCTGCTCGACGTGCACCAGCCGCAGCAATTCCTTCACCGGTCGCGGAATGTTGCGGCCGTTTTCGTAACGCGAGCCCCCGCTTTGCGTGACGCCGATTTTGGTCCAGAACTGCTGTTGGTTAAGCCCCATGCGGCGGCGGATTTCTCGCGGGTTTGCGATTTTTTCAAAGAATTTCATTTCGGTTTCGATCCGGATATTTTAGAGTGCGTTTAATTGCGCTTTCGCGCGTTCAGGTAATGTAATTATTTTTTCCTGTCTGTGCAACTCTACACAGTCGGGCGAAGCGGCGGTTTTTCTCGTTTTTTCACCTGAAATGGAGTAAAATGCCGCCCTTTGATTTTACCCTATGAAACTGTCATGGCGCTGATTGTACAGAAATACGGCGGAACCTCGGTCGGCAGTGTTGACCGCATCAAGAACGTGGCCAAGCGCGTCGCCAGGTTCAAGGCACAGGGCCATCAATTGGTCGTGGTTGTTTCCGCTATGAGCGGCGAAACCGACCGCCTGATCAACCTCGCCAAGCAGATCCAGGGACAGCCCGAGGCGCGCGAGCTCGACGTCATGGTTTCCACCGGCGAGCAGGTTACCATCGCGCTGCTGGCCATGGCGCTGATGGATTTGGGGCTGAAGGCGAAAAGCTACACCGGCGCGCAAGTAAAGATTCTCACCGACAACGCCCATACCAAGGCGCGCATACTTAACATCGACGAAGGCAATATGCGCCGCGACCTGGAGGCGGGGTATGTCGTCGTGGTCGCCGGTTTCCAGGGCGTGGATGAGAAAGGTAATATCACTACTCTTGGCCGTGGCGGATCGGACACCACCGGCGTAGCGCTGGCGGCGGCCCTGAAAGCAGACGAGTGCCAGATTTACACCGACGTGGACGGCGTCTATACCGCCGATCCGCGCATTGTGCCCGAAGCGCGGCGGCTCAAGACCATCACCTTCGAGGAAATGCTGGAAATGGCGAGCCTCGGTTCCAAGGTGCTGCAGATCCGCTCAGTGGAGTTTGCGGGTAAATATAAAGTCAGACTGCGCGTGCTTTCAAGCTTTCAGGACGAGGGCGACGGCACGCTGATTACTTTTGAGGGAGACGAGAAAATGGAACAAGCCATTATTTCAGGCATCGCGTTCAACCGCGACGAAGCCAAGGTCACGATACTCGATGTTCCCGACCGGCCGGGCATTGCCTACCAGATTCTGGGGCCGATAAGCGAGGCCAACATCGACGTGGACATGATTGTGCAGAACGTCGGCCATGACGGCATGACCGACTTTTCCTTCACTGTGCATCGCAATGATTTTGTCAGGGCGATGAAGATTCTCAAGGAGCAGGTGGCGCCGCACATCGGCGCGCGCGCGGTCACCGGCGACGACAAGATCACCAAGCTTTCGGTGGTGGGGGTCGGCATGCGCTCGCATGCCGGTATTGCCAGCCACATGTTCCGCACGCTGGCGGAGGAGGGCATCAACATCCAGATGATTTCCACCTCTGAAATCAAGATTTCAGTAGTAATTGACGAAAAATACCTGGAACTCGCAGTGCGGGTTCTGCATAAGGCGTTCGAGTTGGAACAGACCGCCTGACACCCCCGCGAAACTTCGGATTTTGCTTTGATACTTCGTTGTGGTGTTTTTTGCGATCCTCATGTATTGACTTATACACTCCGCTCGCAAAAGAACGCCACGCCTCGTCTGAAAACAAACTTCTCGTTTCGCAGGGGGTGCAGTGGTTTGACCGCTTAGACACAAAACAGCTATCCTAGCCCGCTTAATGGAGAGATGCCCGAGAGGCCCCGAGCGCCGCAGGTGCGGATTCAAACAACACGGGCGCTGGCGCCCCCAAGGCCTCGGGTGAAAGAGGCAACGAAGACGAATTAGCGTACCAAAGTTCTAGGCAGCAAATAGGAGAGATGCCCGAGAGGCTGAAGGGGGCGCCCTGCTAAGGCGTTATACGGGCTTAAACCCGTATCGAGGGTTCGAATCCCTCTCTCTCCGCCACCCAGTTTTTTGCATTGCTCCTCTTTACGCCACCCACCTTTTTGCTAGACATTGATTTGGCATAACTTACGGTGGTGAGGTCATGGTGGCACTCATTTCTTATGGCGTCGCGTTCATTGTGGGCTGAGCTGCACCTTTTAAATAATGCCGGCTCCGCACAACGCAGCACCGGCAGATGGTACGCAATGCTGTTTCGCGCGCCCGGTTGAGCACCGGTTTAGAGCGCTTACAGCTGCGTCACTCATCGAAGGTTTGACCTCTGAGCAGATTTTTGTCTTGCGCTACGAATACATCAATCTGCAGCAGCCCCGATACAATCGGCTCGGTAGTAGATGCTTTTCTTGAAAATTCCCCCTAAATTTTCTGTTACCTCGTTTGACAACACCCTTATCAAACCGGTACAAATGTTTAAGGCAAGACAAATATTAAACGAAATGCCGTCTTCTATTGACCCGGTCACTTGGCTTGACGCAGTCCTCGAAACCGACCCGGGGCGCATCTTCATTGAGACACCGGACGGAAAAACCTACACCTATCGGGACCTGGCCGACATATCGGGCCGAATCGCCAGCGCTCTTGCATGGCGTAGTGTTGTCGCGGGCGATCGTGTGGTAGCACAAGTTGATAAGTCGCCTGAAGCGTTTATGCTCAGCGTAGCGTGCTTGCGGCTCGGCGCGGTGTTCGTGCCGCTGAACCCCGCCCACATGATCCCGGAGCTCGAGTACTTTTTGGGTGATGCCGAACCGCGGATGGTCATTGTGCGCCCGCAAGACAGAGAAACGCTGGCGCCCATCGCGCATAAGCTGGGTGTGGCTTATGTTGAAACATTAGGCGGCGGGAGCGAGGGATCGCTCATGGAACTGGCTCAAGCGCGTTCCAACACGGACTTTCCCCGTTTCGCCGGCGGCCCCGACGAGCCGACAACACTGCTCTACACGTCCGGCACTACCGGCCGTTCCAAGGGTGCCATGATCACCCGCCGCAACCTCGCCTCCAACGCTGCAGCGCTGGTGAAAGCGTGGCGGTTTACCCAAGCCGACGTGCTACTGCACGCCCTGCCGATCTTCCATGTGCACGGCTTGTTTATAGCCTGCAACACGGTTCTGGCAGCCGGTGCGCGCATGCTCTTCCTGGCTCAATTCGACGCCGACGAAGTCATGCGTTTGATGCCTCGTGCCACTGTCATGATGGGTGTACCGACGTTTTACACGCGGCTGCTGCAACATCCCAATCTCACCAGGAAAGCTACGGCCCATATGCGCTTGTTCGTCTCCGGCTCCGCGCCGCTGCTGGCTGAGACGCACAGTCAATTCGAAGTTAAAACGGGCCATTGTATTCTCGAGCGCTACGCCATGACTGAAACGCTGGTCAACACCTCTAACCCGTATGAAGGAAAACGTCTGGCCGGTACCGTAGGCTTCGCAGTGCCGGGCGTAGAGATCCGGGTCGTCGACCCGGAAACCGGTAAGCGGTTGTCGGAGCCTGAGGCCGTCGGCGTGCTTGAGGTTCGCGGTCCAAATGTCTTCAAGGGCTACTGGCGCAATCCTGAGAAGACCGCGGCGGAGTTCCGGCCTGATGGCTTCTTCATCACCGGGGATGTGGGCAAAATCGACGAGAACGGCTATGTACATATCGTCGGCCGTGCCAAGGATATGATCATCACCGGCGGCTACAACGTATATCCGAAGGAAGTCGAGGCTGAAATCGACGCGTTGCCGGGTGTCGTGGAAAGTGCAGTGATCGGCGTGCCGCATCCCGACTTTGGGGAAGGGGTGACGGCCGTGGTGACAAAGGCAAAAGGAGCCGCGATCGATGAAAGACAAGTGCTCAAGGCTCTAGATGGACGACTGGCCAATTACAAACACCCCAAACGAGTGCTCTTTGTCGATGATCTGCCACGCAACGTGATGGGTAAGGTGCAGAAAAATGTGCTGCGCGAAACCTACTCGAAATTGTACGAGCAACGCAATTCCCTCAAGTGATTCTGAAGTGAGAACGGAGCTTGGACACACGTTGGAGGCGGATCCCGAGTGGACAGGCAGAGCGGCGCCAACATGATGTTTGGTAGACGGTGAGCAGATCGATAAACGGGTTATATAGCCAACAAATCCCCTTGGGGACGCTCCTGCACAAAACTTGGCACAAAATTTAAGTCATAATTAGAATAGTCCGTACCAAGGGACTTCTGAGCAAAGGGAAGTCTCTGGTTGCAACTTATCCCGGGACGAGATTTGCCGTAAGCCCCTATGCCTCGTAATGACGGGCAGAGCTAATAAACCAAAAGTGCGCAGATAATTGAGCGCGGATAACATCGGAGCGCCGGCCCACGACCCCCATTTCCCGCGGCTGCGCGAACCACACGAAGATCCTCGCCACTTGTTCCGCTGCCCGAGGCAGAATAGAATATTCGAGCGCTGCTTCTGTCGAGTGCGTCACGTCGGCGAACCGAGCGGGTAAGAATTGCTTTTGATCGACAAACCTGGAGGAGATAAAGGAGATAGAAATGATAAAGTTCAAGCGAATTGGCATATTGGCCATGCTGGCGGCCGCGGCGCTGGCCGGTTCCGCCCTTGCGGGACCGACCGTGTTGCGTGCTTCGCACCAGTTTCCAGGCGGCAAGGGCGACGCACGCGACGAGATGGTGCAGATGATCGCGCGCGAAGCCAAGGCGGCCGATGTCGGCCTCGACATTCAGGTCTATCCCGGCGCGTCGCTGTTCAAGCCCAACGAGCAGTGGAACGCGATGGTGAACGGCCAGCTCGACATCTCCTCGTTCCCGCTCGATTACGCGAGCGGCAAGGTGCGCGACTTCAGTGCTACGCTGATGCCCGGTCTCGTCCGCAGCCACGCTCGCGCTGCGCGGCTCAATGACTCGCCCTTCATGAAAGACATCAAGGCGAAGATCGAGAAGGCGGGCGTGATCGTGCTCGCCGATGCGTGGCTTGCCGGCGCGGTTGCCTCCAAGAAGGGCTGCATCCGCAAGCCGGAGGACATTAAGGGCCTGAAGATCCGTTCGGCTGGACCGACTTTCGCCGCCATGTGGCAGCAGGCCGGTGGCTCGGTCGTCAACATCCCTAGCAACGAAGTCTACAACGCGCTGCAGACCGGCGTCATCGAGGCGACCGACACCAGCACGGGCAGCTTCGTCTCGTTCCGCATCTACGAGCAGGTGAAGTGCATTACTGCGCCCGGCGACAACGCATTGTGGTTCATGTACGAGCCGGTGCTGATGTCGAAGAAGAGCTTCGACAAGCTCGACAAGAAGCAGCAGGAAGTGCTGCTCAAGGCCGGCAAGAAAGCGCAGGACTATTTCGCCAAGGCCGCTCCAGGCCTCGACGAGGAAATGGTCAATACGTTCAAGAAGAACAATGTCGAGGTCGTGACCATGAGCCCCGCCGAATACGACGCCTGGCTCAAGGTGGCGCGTGAAAGCTCCTACGTGGAGTTCGCCAAGGAAGTTCCAGACGGCAAGAAGCTGATCGACGAGGCGCTCGCCGTTAAGTGAGCCTCGATATCGCAATCGGCCGGCGAGCTGTCTCGCCGGCCGATTGTTATTGACCGAAACTCCCTTCACGCACCGGGGGGACGCATGGATCGTTTCATTCGGGCAGTCACCCTGGTCTCGCGACTTTGCGGAATCATCGCCGCCGCGCTGATCGGCGCGGGCGTGCTGGTCGTCTGTCACATGGTGTTCGTGCGCTATATCCTCAACCAGAACACGATCTGGCAGACTGATTTCGTCACTTACAGCCTGGTGGCGGCGACGTTCATCGGCAGCCCCTACGTGCTGATGACGCGCGGGCATGTGAACGTCGATGTCCTCCCCCACTATCTTGGCCCGCGCCCGCGCTATTGGCTGGCGCTCGCCTCCGTCGTGGTGTCGCTCGCGTTCTGCATCATCATGACGGTGCTCACCTTCATGTTCTGGCACGAGGCTTGGACCAACAGGTGGGTGTCCGACACCATGTGGCGGGCGCGGCTGTGGATTCCCTATGGCTCGATGCCGATCGGGCTCGGCATTCTGAGCTTCCAATTTGTCGCGGACCTGATCAATCTGGTCACCGGCCGCGAGCCGCCGTTCGGCATTCAACCGGGGCGCCGCTCATGAGCCCGACCACCCAGGGTGCGATTGTTCTCGTCATCACGCTGGTCGTGCTTTTGTCGGGCGCACCGGTCGCCTTCGGCCTCGGGGCGATCTCGATCGTCTTTCTCATCATCTTCCATGGGATCGACTCGCTGCACGTGGTGGCCGAAACGTTTTATGCGGGGCTGCACGACTTCACGCTGGTGTCGATCCCGATGTTCGTGATGATGGGGGCGGCGATCGGCTCCTCACCCGCGGGCAAGGATCTCTACGAGGCGCTCGACCGGTGGCTCTACCGCCTGCCGGGCGGACTGGTGATTTCCAACATCGGCGCCTGCGCGCTGTTCGCCGCGCTCACCGGCTCATCACCGGCGTGCTGCGCCGCGATCGGCAAGATGGGCATTCCCGAGATGCGCAAGCGCGGCTACCCCGACGACGTGGCGACCGGCTCGATCTGCGCCGGCGGCACGCTCGGTATCCTGATCCCGCCCTCGATCACTTTCATCCTCTACGGCATCGCGACCGAGACCTCGATCGGGCGCCTGTTCCTCGCGGGCGTGATGCCCGGCTTGATGCTCACAGGATTGTTCATACTGTGGACGCTGTTCATCATCTGGAAGCGGGGATTCCACGCGCATGCGGCGGATTTCCGCTACAGCTGGAAGGAAAAGTTCCAGTCCATCCCGAAGGTAGCGCCTTTTCTCGCCATCGTCATCGGCGTGATGTACGTGCTCTATGGCGGGATCGCGACGCCCTCGGAGGCGGCGGGCGTGGGGGCGGCGCTCTGCGTGGTGATGGCGGTCGTGATCTACCGGATGTGGAGGCCGAAGGAGTGGTGGCTGATCCTGCGCGACACGATGCGGGAGTCGGTGATGATCCTCATGATCATCGCGGCCGCCGTGCTGTTCGGCTACATGCTCACGTCCCTTTATCTCACTCAGACTCTGGCGCAGGGGATCGCCGACCTGCACGTCAACCGCTGGGTGTTGATGGGGCTGATCAACGTGTTCCTGCTCGTGTGCGGATTTTTCATCCCGCCGGCGGCGATCATCCTGATGACTGCCCCGATCCTTTATCCCATCATCAAGGCCGCCGGCTTCGACCCGGTGTGGTTCGGCGTGATCCTCACCATCAACATGGAGATCGGCCTGATCCATCCACCGGTCGGACTGAACATCTACATCGTCAGTTCGATCGCGCCCGACGTGCCGCTGACGAAAATCATGTGGGGCACCATTCCCTACGTGCTCTGCATGATGCTGCAGATCGTGATCCTGTGCGTGTTTCCCGGCATTGCCACCTGGCTGCCCGACCGGCTGATGGGCACCATGCACTGAACCGGCGGAAGTGGTAAGCCTTGGAATACCTTTGTCGCCCGCGCGCGGAAAGTTGCGCATCCCGCTGCTGCTTGCGCCGGAGCATCTGGACTTATTGCATTACGCGGCTTCAACCGCGAGCAGGCCGACGCCTTATGCCGGGAACACGGCGCGGAAATCGCGATTTTCAGCGGCCATGATCGCTACGTGATAGGCGGTTCGTTATCCGCTATCGAACACATTAAGACAGCCGCCGAGGCACGCGCTGTTTTAGTTAACCTTCTGCCGGTAGGTGTGGCGGCTCATACCTCGCTGCTGGCTGCGGCCAGCAAAGGATTCGAAGCAGAGTTGCGAAGGTCCGCGCTGGCCGCACCTACGGTGCCTGTGCTGGCAGGAATTGATAGCTTGCCGGTTCGCGGCCGCGCCAGAGCTATTGAAAAGCTTTCGTGCCAGATTTCGACGCCGATCGATTGGATCGCCTGTATGGAAGCCGCCGTTGAGATGGGTTGCAAGGTGTTTCTGGAGCTTGGACCAGGTTATCGGCTCGCACGGATGGCGCGGGATTTTTATCCGGGGTTAACTGTCCGCTCGGTAGAAGAGTTTCGCAGTCTGTCAGGCGTGATCGAATGGGTACATAAGCATAGCTAATTGATCTGCCAGGTTCTGATTAATTCCATGCTTTTTAACGAGGGACTCGGTATATATAACGGCCTGAAAGGGGCTTTCCACCGGGGAAAGCATGCTGGTGCAACCTTGGTGATGCAGTTTTTCTCGGCTTTTCCCGATTTGCAGAAAATATTGCGCCAGAGAAGGGTTTGTTCTAGACTGAGCCCCCCCGCTGGATTGATATAATTCCCGCTATTCAGAAAAACAGGCCGCCAGGTGAAGTGGCCGGCCTAGTAGCAACGAGACAAGCGCCCGTAGCTCAGTTGGATAGAGTACTTGGCTACGAACCAAGGGGTCGCGGGTTCAATTCCTGCCGGGCGCGCCAGAATACAAAGGGGGTTACGTTTAGTAACCCTTTTTGTTTTTACGGCAAGCGGGAAAAACGTTCAACATGACAGATATCAACAAACTCTACGACGATGTGATCATGGATCACATCAAGAATGCCCGCAATTACCACAAGCTGGAGGAAGCGGACCGCGAAGCGCAAGGTTCCAATCCGCTGTGTGGTGACGTCCTCAGCATTTATCTCAAAATGCACGGGGACATCATCGAAGATATTGGTTTTCAGTGTTCGTGCTGCGGCATTTCCATGGCTTCGGCTTCGATCATGACCGAAAGCGTGAAAGGCAAGAATAAAAACGAGGCAAAATCCATCTTTCAGCGTTTCTCGCGATTACTTGCGCAAACCCAACCTGACAGTTCTTCTCTGACTGACGATCTTTCCGTTCTGGCGGCAGTGCGCGAATTTCCTTCGCGCATTAACTGCGCGACTCTTGCCTGGCAGACTCTCGAGCAAGCGCTTGATAAGGCATAGCTTGCAATTTCCCTGTCTGGAACGGTAGTTCCAGGATAGCCGTTTTAGAGACTCCTTCGTATTCGTCCTTGAGCCTGCTAATAGCATGGCGTCTTGTAATTTAGTGTTTTTCATCGCTTGTACACAACTTTTGATCTAGATCAATGTTTCTTTTATTGGCCGGCATAACATCAAGCTTAGGCTTGTGTAATTAGCACTCATTATTTCACGAGCACCACAAGCCGGTTTTAGCCATGTTTGGTAGGTAAACAGCGAGAGGAAAAAGGCCATGTTCAAGCACATTCTTATTCCTACTGACGGATCGAATTTATCGAAAAAGGCAGTGAAAGCGGGTGTTCGGTTCGCGAAATCCATGAGCGCAAGGGTGACGGGTTTTCATTCGTACCCGTCGTTTCAGCAATACGCTTTCTCGGGTTACGACGCGCCGGAAGCCGAGACCGTGAAGCATTTCGATGAAAAGATGCGCGAGGCAGGTGAAAAATACTTGACGGAAATCGAGAAGGAAGCCAAAGCGGCAGGAGTGGACTACACGGGGGTCGTGCAAAAGGCGGACGCGCCTTATCTCGGCATCACTGAAGCGGCAAAAAAGCGCGGCTGTGATGCCATTTTTATGGCATCCCACGGACGCAAAGGAATTGCGGCGTTGCTTGTTGGCAGCGAGACGCAGAAGGTGCTTACCCATTCGAAGATTCCCGTGGTAGTGTTCCGTTAGCGTTCGCATAGTGTAATGGCAGCAGTACGGGCGGAAAACATGAAGGAGGCCACCGTAATGATCAAACTTATCCGATTGTGCGTAACTTCACTTCTGTTGGGGGTATTCGGTTGCGGTTCGCCGCATGATGACTACGATGCCTCCAGAATGGATCTCAAACCGGCAGCGGCATCGATTTCCAGCCAGCGACATAACGGCGCGTTTGCCTCGGGCAGTGCGCTGAGCATGGATGCGGCAATCAAGCCTCTTGATCCGTCGCCGGTCAAGACCATACAAATCGACACCACGCACAAGGTTATTGAAATTGCGCCGGGCGTGAAATTCAGCGCGTGGACGTTTGGCAATCAAGTGCCGGGGCCGACCCTGCGCGCACGCGTTGGCGACAAAATTCGCTTCAGTATGACCAATCGAAGCGACGAGGCGATCCCAGGCGTGCCGGTTTTCGCTGCGCCAATGATGCATTCCATGGATTTTCATGCGGCAATGGTCTCACCTCAGGATAAATACCGGTCAATCGCGCCGGGTCAGACCATCAGCTTTGAATTCACGCCCAATTATCCTGGCGTGTTCATGTATCACTGCGGCACGCCAATGATACTGGAGCATATCGCCTCGGGCATGTACGGCGCGGTGATTGTCGAACCGCGTAATGGCTATCCCACCAAGGTGGATCGTGAATACATCATTATTCAAAGCGAGTTTTACATCAAGCCCGACCCGGAAGGTAAAAAGCTGGAGGGGCAGGTCCTGCACGTACTGGATGGCGACAGGCTGCGTAACAAGGCTTCAACCTATACCGTGTTTAACGGCGTGTACAACGGCATGGTGAAAAACCCGCTGCCGGCGAAGCCGGGCGAGCGCGTCAGGCTGTTCGTTTTGAATGTGGGGCCAAGCAACACCTCCAGCTTCCATGTGGTGGGAACAATATTTGACCGGGTGTGGCTGGAAGGAAATCCTGACAACCAGATGCGCGGCATGCAGACCGTTCTGCTCGGCTCAAGCAACAGTGCCATTGTCGAGTTTGTTGTGCCTGAGGCCGGGTCTTACATTATGGTTGACCATCATTTCGCCAATGCATCTCAAGGGGCTATAGGCCTGATTGACGCAAGCGTTAGGAGTGCGGTGAAAGATATCGAACACCACAATATTTCGGCCACAAATACACCTACTGAATCCGAGGCGGTAAAAGGCAAGCTTGATTTTGAAAGCAAATGCTTGGCCTGCCACTCCCTGGGACAGGGACGAAAGCTGGGGCCGGATCTATTTGGCGTCACTCGCCGCCGCTCAGACGCCTGGCTGGCGCAGTGGCTCAAGTCGCCTGAAGTAGTGCTGGCAAGCGATGAATACGCAAAAGCGATGCTCAAGGAATACAAAGTGCCGATGCCGAACCAGAACTTAAGTGATGCGGAAATCAAACAATACATCAAGTATTTTCACTGGGCGGACGAGCACGTGAGTACGGAACAGAGGAAACAGCCATGAGAATTCGGCATGCTTGCCTTGGCATTTTATTTTCGGTTTGTCTTCCTGCTGCTTTTGCCTGCGGCTATTGCATAGAAGATAAGATCGCTGCTACCTATGATCATCAAGTGATCGCCAAGGCAGTCAGTATGGGTCATGCCGTTGCGTATGCGGAAATTGTCGGCATGCCGGGTTTAAGTACGGCAGCCGAGAAGGAAATTACTGGAGTAGTTAAAAAAGTGCTAGGGGTTGACTTGGGAACAGTGCGCATCTCACTAGAGACACCAGCGCTATCGTTTGCCTACGATCCCCGGCACTTCACGCCCGACGGTTTACTACTGCAAATAAACAGAAATTTGGCTCCCAAGCGGTTCAAGGTTTCACTGATCCGTATTATTCAGTAGTAGAAGTCAGGCGGCGCGGCCTTGCGCGTGGCCGGAAAGCTGCTGTAAACCATGTGGATTGGTGATGCGGATTTGCTTGTTGCGCACACTGAGCAACCTGTCCTCATGGAATTTTGAGAACAACCGGCTCACCGATTCCAATGTAAGTCCAAGGTAGCTGCCGATTTCCTCCCGTGTCATGCGCAGGTTGAATTCATTGGCCGAGTAACCGCGAGCGGCAAAGCGCTGCGAGAGATTGAGTAAAAATGCCGCCAGGCGTTCTTCCGCACGCATTGATCCGAGCAACAACATCGCGCGATGATCTTGCTCGATTTCGCGGCTCAAGATCTTGCTGAAATGATGTTGCAGTGCCTGGACTTGATGGCTGATTTCCTCGAATCGGGGGTAGGGGATGACGCAAACCTCGCTGTCTTCGAGAGCGACAGCATCACAGGTGTACCGGTCGGTGTTGATTCCATCCAACCCGATGATTTCCCCGGCCATGTGGAATCCCATCACTTGCATTTGACCATCTTCGTGACCAAGGCATGTTTTGAAAAAGCCGGTACGTACGGCATAGATGGCATCAAAGCGGTCGCCGACGCAATAAAGGCAGGTGTTACGTTTGCAGCGACGGTGCACATAAACCAGCTCGTCCAGCTGCTCCAGCTCGCTCTGTGACAGCCCGACCGGCAGGCACAACTCACGCAGGTTGCAGCTCGAACAGGCGGTCTTGATCGTAGCGAAGTTCAAGGAGGTTTACCAAGGATGGGAGTAACATAATCCTACTCCGGACAAGAGATAAAGGCGATACCCACACTATGGCCGTTACCGGCACAGAGATTCGAAGTTGGCTTACTTGAGGCTAGCGGCGTTACAATAATAATATAATTTTGCCCTTGATCAATTAAACACATTTCCATTCTGCGATGACGCGACATACCGTCAAACAAAATAAGTCAGTTGTGAGGGAACCCATCAGGGTCGATAACGTTAATGTCCTGTCCCAGCAACTGCTGCTTACGCCTGATGAAATCAGAAAGCGGCTGCCGCTGACCAAACGCGCGCGGCAAACGGTCCTGGAAGGGCGGCGCGCTGTACAACGTATTCTGGATCGTGAAGATCGGCGATCGCTGGTGGTGGTGGGACCGTGCTCGATCCACGATCTCGAGGCGGCTCACGATTATGCGCAACGCCTCAAGAAACTCGCTGACGAGATTGCCGCCACGCTGTTTATCGTGATGCGGGTGTATTTTGAGAAGCCGCGCACCACCGTGGGCTGGAAAGGGTTCATCAACGATCCGGAGATGGACGATTCATTCAAGATCGAGGAGGGTTTGCAAAAGGCGCGCAAGCTCCTGCTCGATTTGGCGGAAATGGGTCTGCCCGCCGGGACCGAAGCGCTTGATCCCATCGTGCCGCAGTATCTGTCCGACTTGATTACCTGGACAGCGATAGGCGCGCGCACCACGGAATCGCAAACTCACCGCGAAATGGCGAGCGGACTTTCATCGCCGGTCGGTTTCAAAAACAGCACCGACGGCAGCTTCAAGGTGGCAATTAACGCTCTTCTTTCGGTGTCCCATCCGCACAGTTTTCTGGGCATCGACAAGAGCGGATGCTGCGCCGTGATTCGCACGCGGGGGAACCGTTACGCGCATATGGTGTTGCGCGGCGGCGCCAAGCCGAATTACGACATTGAGAGCATCAGGCAGTGCGAAAAGGAACTGGCTGCGAATCAGCTGCCCGGCAACATCATGGTGGATTGCAGCCATGCCAATTCCAACAAGGACTATCGCTTGCAGCCGGTTGTGCTGCGCGATTGCGTGGAGCAAATACGTGCGGGCAACCGTTCCATCATCGGCTTCATGATTGAAAGCAACATCGAGGCGGGGAACCAGCCGATCCCCGCCGACCGCTCTCAACTCAAGTACGGCGTTTCGGTGACCGATCCGTGCATAGACTGGCCAACGACTGAAACGATTCTACGCGAAGCTCAGAAAATACTAGAAGATGTAATTGTTATGCATTGATTACTAATAATAGTATATAATTTATTGCTTTGACGCGATGCTGTATCGATGGTCAATTACTTCTACCTTGTCGGTGCGCTGGTAGGTGACCCGGATTTTGGGGGCGTGGACGCTGGCCGCGGCCATGAAAGATGCGCTGACCGGAAAATTTAGTGGCGGCAGCCGGACTCATTGCAGCGAGTTTGAAGCGGACAGCGGGATCCGAAAGCGCGGTACTCAGATCAGCATGCAGGCGCGTAGTTTCAGGCCGGGCAGCAGCGGGGTCGAGATTGCGTAAACAGAGACACTCCCTGACTTGGCGGAGCTTGGGACCATAAGGAAGCCGAACTATGTCGTTGCCTGCCCTATCCTCCAGCCGGGAAGAAGGTGTAGCTGATAAAGACCAGAATCGCCAACAGCACGACACCCGTTCCCAAGCTCCATCCAATCAGTTTCTTTTCGATGGGTAAAAGAGGCTCGTAGGGCATCTTTTGCATTTCCTCGCCGATCTTCGGTTGCTGTTCCATGGTTTTCGTACCTCGCGATTAGCCCGTTACCAATGGTGGTTTCACGCCAGCGAAAAAGAGAAAGGAAATCACCAAGCCCACCCAGATGACGAAACCGAACAAGCAGAGCAGATACACCGTCGCTAGCTTGCCGATGCCTTCCTCCCAAAGCTTTCTGAAGTTGGACATCACGCCAATCGTGAAAAACGTCATAACGAAAAAGATGCTGCGGAAGGTATTGGCTTCGCCCATCGCCGACTTGATCTTCGTCGTAATCTCAGGCGCAGACCCCAGCGCCATGACCAGAATCAGCACGAAAGTCACGAGGTAGCCGATGATGAATTTCGGAAAGCGCTCCCAGATCTCCCTGACCTTCGCCTTGTCGCCTTCCCGCACGTTGATGTGGGTGGTCCAGATGTAGGCAAGTATGAATGCCCAGATGCCGATGAAGATGTCGATGAAAACCTTGACCGTCGCAGTGGTGCCGAGTATCCAGCCCTTCTGGTAGTTGATCCCCTGTGCCGCTGCGCTCGCGAGGATCAGCGATTCCGTAATCGCACCGCTGGCCACCGCTGCGCCATCGGTCTTAACCGCGAGCCCCATCCACGCGCCGGCCACCATGGGTTCGTGGGATAGAAAGGCTTGCGCCAGAAACGGCAGGATGAGCAGCTCGACCACGGAGAAGATCACGACCAGCGAGGCCACCATGATCGGGACCACCGGACGGGCGCGGATCGCGCTGCCGGTAGCGATTGCCGCAGATACGCCGCAGATGGAAATGCCGGAAGCGAGAGGAGCCGCCCATTCGCGGCTGAGCTTGAACCACTTGCGCGCCACAAAGTAGACCACCGCCCAATAAATCAGGTAAGCCTCGATGATGGCGGCGAGGCCGCGGAACATCAGAGATGTCGCCAGGCTCAGCTTTTCAGCCGCGATAATTCCAAGGAAACCGCCGAGAATGACGATCGCGGTCTTGATGTACCACTCGGGCCGGACCGCTTCTTTCATCCAATTTGCCAATCCGGGAAGGAAGTTCCCGACCACCAGGCCGGCGATCAGCGCCACGATGAATCCGCCTTCGTTGGTGAGCTTCAGCGACCAGCTGATACCGAATTTCTGCATCTCGGCCGGGGTGGTCACTGCAAAATTGGCATAGCTCCCGGCGATCCAGCACAGATAACTGATCCAGAACACCGCGGTGAAACCAAGTGCGAATCGCTTGATGTCGGCTTTGAGCGCCGCTGCGCCCAGCGTGAGCACCACCAGCAGAGACAGGTAAGTGGCAACAAGGGCGCCTAACCCTCCAACGCTTGTGTAGGTTTTGGAAACAGGCGCCAGGGCTTTGGAGATGTCGGTCCAGACGCCGGTGGTGACAACCCACCCCAAAGTGTCGGCTCCAACCAGCACTCCCAGCGCAAGCACGAAGACGAGCAGGCCGATCCAGACCGACAGCCAGTCTTCACTGATACCTTGTATGGTTTGGTTCATATTGAAGGGATCCTCCAGCGTGGTGGTTTCGTCATTGCGGTTTTATCCCCGCGGCCACCAAGTTTTTTGAACTTATTTTTAATCATACTTGAGGCTTCCCGAAATTTACAAAGTAATTTTTGATCTTTGGTTATAACTAAATTCTTTCATGAGGATCCGAACCCCTGTGTGGCAAGGGAGAAAACGCTGTGTACCGCGGTAGCGGACGAGCCGGCGTTTCAGCTCAACCGCACGTACTCGTAATCCACCGGGAGGTTGTTGATGCCGCGGTCGGGGCGCGAGTCGAGGTGCTCATGTTTACCAAGTGCCGACATTCCCCACATCGCAATCAGCATGCCACCACACTCGAGGCGATGACCCGCTTCATTGCAGCCTGTGCTTAACGTCTTTCCTGTCGTCCTCGCACGACAATAAAAAGTTGTTAATAATCAAAATATTATGATATGTCTGATGAGCCGGCGTCGTGACCACCCGACATCTTTCATGGCTTAAGCCGCCTGTGCCTTCTTTTGATTGGATTTATCTCTATGTTTTATCAGGGCAAGTTCCCAGTGGCATGGCTGTTGCTCAATGAGCGTGCTGAGTGTGAAAGGAGAGTAAAAATGGAATCGAAAAGCAAAACGGAGCTCTTCTCTAATTTTTTGCTACTTTTCGGAGGCAACAAAAAAGCATTAGCGGCTATGGCTCTGCCTGGCCCCGCTACGGTGGAGAGGCACGAACGGCTGTCGGCATCGCAAGCCTGGATGAGAAGCCATGCGGAGTCGAGCACTTATTCACGGCTTTCCGCCGAGTACAGGATGCTTGCCGGTTCCGATTGCAATGCGCGCAGCCTGGTTGAAGGTTTGCGCGACGGTGTTCCCATCACCCTGACCTGCGCGGCTGGAAACGGCGGGGCTGCGAGCTTCCTGCCGCCTACCGGCCGCATGATGGGCTACAGCAATGTCGCAATTGCACTGGCCCTGGTGCGGCAGCAATTGGCGGGGCAGGGCATAGCCGAGCCGTCGCCGCATCAGCTGCAGGCCGCGCTGGTGGGCGGAAAAATCGTAAGCCCCTTGTCCGGCGGCGCGGTGAGGTTGCCCGGGATTTTGCAATTGAAAAAGGACGGCAAGGGCTGGGGCAAAATCGCCGGTCTGCTCGGGGTGAGGCTGGGCGATGTGCTGGGTGGCGCGAGAATTCCAGTGCTGATACCGGTGGCAACGGGACTGGCCAGCCTGCAGGCAAGGAAGAAAATGCATAAAATAGTGGCAAGCGCCGCCATCACAGCAAAAACTGTCGAGCAAATGAGCTAAGAAGAAAAATGCAGAAACGTGTTTATCAATGGGTTGCCGCTTTATTGATTGTGAGCCTTTTGCCCTTGCCACTGCCGACGGCCCATGCCGCGCTGGTGACTACCGACCAAGTGTTCTCCGGCGAACAGACAAGCGAAGCGAGAGAACGCATAAGCGCTTTCTTGGATCGTCAGGAGGTGCAGGCACAATTGCAGCAATACGGCGTTGGCGTCGACGAGGCCAAAGCACGGGTCAATGCGCTGACCAATGACGAAGCGAAAAGCTTGGCCGGGAAGCTCGATTCGTTGCCAGCCGGCGGGGTGGTGGGTGAGATACTCGGCGCCGCATTAATTGTTTTCATCGTTCTGTTGATTACCGACATCCTCGGTTTCACCAAGGTATTCCCGTTTACCCGGCCGGTTAAACGTTGAAATTGCCACTGGTTTTTTCCGCCCGCTATCCTCCTCGAGCGGGCATTTTTTTTATTCTGCTCGGACTTGCGGCCTGCGCGGCACCGCAAGCACGGATTGATAACGAGTATCTGCCGCGGCAGGTGGAACTCACCGCAGTGCCGTTTTTCCCGCAGCGTGATTACCAATGTGGACCGGCGGCGCTGGCGATGGCTCTGAACGCCGCGGGCGCGAAAGCAACGCCGGAACAGCTCAAGCCCGAAGTGTATTTGCCGTGGCGCAAAGGCAGCCTGCAAGTGGAAATGCTCGCAGGCGCGCGCCGCCAAGGTTTTGTCGCGTATCCTTTGTCTTCCGGCTTTCCTGATTTACTCGCCGACGTGGCGGGTGGCGCGCCGGTCATTGTGCTGCAGAATCTGGGTTTAAGCTGGTATCCGGTTTGGCATTACGCCGTGGTGGTGGGATATGATCTCGACCGGCAAGAAATCGTTCTGCGCTCGGGCGAAGAACTGCGGCAGATCCTGTCCTTGAATACTTTTCTGCGCACTTGGCAGCGCAGCGGTTTCTGGGCGATGCTTGCGCTTCCTCCAGACAAGCTTCCCGCCAGCGTGTCAGAGCAGGCTTATCTTTCCGCTGTATTAGCCTTGGAGAAGAGCGGGCAATTAAACGCTGCACGCAGCGCCTATCAAACCCCAGCCGCCCGCTGGCCGGATAACCCGGTGGCCTTGATCGGCTTGGGCAATATCCACCATGCGCTGGGAAATCTGACCGAAGCGGAAGCGGCGTTTCGCAGCGCCGTCCTCAAGCATCCTGAATCCGCCGCCGCTTTTAATAATCTGGCGCAAACGCTGGCGGATCAGGGCAGGCGCGAGGAAGCATTGCTGGCCGCAAGACGTGCTGTCGAGCTTGGCGGGACGCATCTCGCGGCATCGCTGGCGACCTTGCGCAGCATCGAGACGCAAGGCCGCTAGCCCGCCACCCCCAAAGCACCCGCCACTGCACCGATCAGCCACCGGCGTGGTGCCCACCATCACAATCGCCGTGTATTCCGCCGCTTCCTTTTAGGGCGGGATTGACAGATTTTTTGCCGGGCCATATATTACCGACTGGTCAGTTATTTTTATTCCCCCATGTCCGCCCTGCTCAAAAAAACGCGGCCGCAACCCCGCTGGCTGCGGCGCAAGGAGGCGCGCCCGAGCGAACTGTTGCACGCGGCACTGGACCTCTTCATCGAACGCGGCTTCAGCGCCACCCGCTTGGAAGACGTGGCGAGCCGCGCCGGAGTGAGCAAGGGCACGCTATACCTCTATTTCGTCAATAAGGAAGAGCTGTTCAAGGCGGTGATCCGCCAAGGCATGGTGCCTTTTCTCGAGCGCGCCGAGCACTTGATTGACGAATACCGCGGTAGTTCCCGCGACCTGATCAAAGATATCACCAGGGGCTGGTGGGAAACCATCGGTGCCACGCCCTTGGGCGGTATTCCGAAGCTGGTCGTTTCCGAGTCGGGCAATTTTCCCGAACTCGCTCGGTTTTATCTTAAGGAAGTCATCCACCGCGGGCAGCGCATTTGCGCGCGCGCCCTGCAGCGAGGGATGGACAGCGGCGAATTTCGCAAAATGGATGTCAATTATGTCTTACGCATCGCGATTGCGCCCATCGTGCTGCTGCTGATCTGGCAGCATTCGCTGCAACCTTATGAACGCAAGGCACTCAACGTTACGCGCTACCTGGACATGCATTTGGATATTTTGCTGGAGGGAATCCGCAGCCGCGGGAAAAAACGGATGTCAAGATGAACATTTAACAATTAGGACGCTACCATGAATCGCTACCCAATACTGTTATTCATAAGCATGATGTCGAGCTTTCCGGCGCGCGCCGCCGATTTGCTCGAAATTTACCGGCAGGCGCTGGCCCAGGATGCGGTTTACGCTTCGGCGCGCGCAACCTGGCAGGCCGGGCAGGAGAAATTGCCGCAAGGACGCGCGCTGCTGTTGCCGAGCGTCAATCTTTCCGGCAATACCATATACAACGACGTCAATACGCAACTGCGCGGACCGTCGGTGCTGCAAGGTGGTCCGCGTGCCTTCAACACCAACGGAATCACCATTTCGCTGACCCAGCCGCTGTTTCGCAAGCAAAACATCGACCAGTACCTGGAAGCGAAATCGCAGCTAGCGCAAAACGACGCGCAGTTGGATGTGGCCGCGCAGGATCTGATTTTGCGGGTGTCGCAGGCGTATTTTGACGTGCTGGCGGCGCAGGACAATGTGGCATTCGCTGCCGCGCAAAAAGCGGCAATTGCCGAGCAGCTGGCTTCCGCCAAGCGCAATTTCGAAGTGGGTACGGCAACCATCACCGACACCAATGACGCACAGGCTCGCTACGATCTGGTCGTATCACAGGAAATCGCCGCGCAAAACGATTTGGAAGTAAAGAAGCAGGCGCTGGCGCAAATCATCGGCAGTGCGCCTGCGGCGCTCAAGTTGCTCGCCACCGATTTGCCTCTGAGCCTGCCGGAGCCCAATGACATGGAGCGTTGGGTGGGGGCGGCGCAAGCCAACAGCCCGCAAATCAAGGCGCAGGAAGCGGCGCTGGAATTCACCAAAAAGGAAGTTGACCGCAACCGCGGCGGACATTACCCCACGGTTGATTTGGTCGGCACTTACAGCAATACCGCCGCGTCCGGCAGCGCAACTTTCGGCAGTGGCAACGGCACCGGCAACGACACCACACTCAAGACCATAGGCATTCAGCTTAATCTGCCTTTGTATCAAGGCGGCGGCCAGCAATCGCGGGTGCGTGAAGCGATTGCCAACGAAGAAAAGACGCGGCATGACCTGGAAAACACCCGTCGCAGCGTGATTTATTCCACTCGTCAGGCATTTTTGGGGGTGACCAGTGGTGTGGCGCAGGTGAAGGCGCTGGAACAGGCGCTGGTATCGAACCAAAGTTCGCTGGATTCCACCAAACTCGGCCAGGAAGTGGGCGTGCGTACCGGAGTCGATGTGCTGAACGCCCAGCAACAACTGTTCAGCGCCAAGCGCGACCTGGCGCAGGCGCGCTACAACTTTATTCTCAGCCAGTTGCGGCTCAAGTCCGCGGCGGGGCAGCTCAGTGAAGACGATCTAGCTGAGGTCAATCGATGGTTAAGGTAGCCGCAATAAATCCAGACCGCCGGTGCCTGTTTAGGAGCGTGCCGGTGCTTCTGCTTGCCGCCTGTTCGCTGCAAAACAACCCGGATTATTAGGGTTACGCCGAGGGCGAATATGTGAAAGTCGCCGCGCTTTACGCCGCCTGGTTCAGGGTGAAAAATCCCGCCTGGGCTTTTTGGCAATCAGCACGCCATGCCCCCGCCGCTGCAATCATGGTAAATTAAGCACTGGCCTTGAATTCAGACGAGCTGCCGTGAATTTCGACTGGACCGCGATTACCGAAGAAGTGCGCTCCACGCTGTCGCATCAGGAAGCACCTTATCTGCTGGTGCTGATGGTGGTGATGACCGTTTTGCTGCTGCGCTTCCGTCCGGCGGAGCGGCGCAATGTGCTCAGCGCCCTGCGCTTTTTCCTGGTGAGCCTCTTGGGCATGCTGATCGCGGGCGTCCTGCAAGTCATTTTCTCCGGTATCATCACTTCGGTTTTACACGAAGCTTTTCTCATCGCCACCGGTGTCGCGGCGATTAAGCTGACGGCGCTGTTCGTGTTTCGCATCGTGCT
Source organism: Burkholderiales bacterium (assembly GCA_035543335.1). Taxonomy (NCBI): domain Bacteria; kingdom Pseudomonadati; phylum Pseudomonadota; class Betaproteobacteria; order Burkholderiales; species Burkholderiales bacterium. Next base: position 21,067 of record DASZZH010000001.1, on the reverse strand, counting down.
GCCGCTGGTGCGGCTGCATACGGCGCGCATCATCGAGGACATCCTCACTATCATCGCCTACGCGGCATGGGGTCTGGTGCAACTGCGCTACGCGGGCCTGGATCTCGGCGGCATCATCGCCACTTCGGCGGTGATAACTGGCGTAGTTGCCTTTTCCATGCAGGACACGCTCGGCAATGTGCTGGGCGGACTGGCCTTGCAGCTCGACAATTCCATCCGGCCCGGCGACTGGATCAAGGTGGATGATCTGGTTGGAAGGGTCATGGAAATCCGCTGGCGCTCGACTACCATCGAGACACGCAACTGGGAAACGGTAGTCTTTCCCAACAGCCAGCTCATGAAAAACAAATTCACCGTGCTCGGGCGCAAGAGCGGCCAGCCGGAGCAATGGCGGCGCTGGATTTTGTTCAGCATCGACATCGGCGTCGCGCCTTCCCGCGTGATTAGTGTAGTGGAGCCGGCCATCAACCAGGCGGACATTGCGCACGTGGCGAAACAGCCGCCGGCGAGCTGCATTCTGATGGAATTTGAAAGCGGCTCGGGACGCTACGCGCTGCGTTATTGGCTTACCGATTTGCTCTATGACGACGTCACTGACTCGGCGGTGCGTGCGCATATTTACGCCGCCTTGCAGCGCGTCGGCTTGCGTTTTGCGCTTTCTGAGCAAAGTGTGCGTGTGATCAAACAGGACGAGCAGCGCGAGCAGATGGCGCGGTCGCGCGAACTCAATCGCCGCTTTGCTGCGTTGAAGAATGTCGACCTGTTTGAAGATTTTAGTGATGAAGAGCTGCGCACCCTGGCGCAGCGGCTGAAGTATGCGCCGTTCGCCCGGGGCGACGTGATGACCAGGCAGGGCGCGATTGCGCATTGGTTGTACATCATGACTTTGGGTGAAGCGGAAGTGGTGCTGGATACGCCGGAAGGCGAAAAGCTGGTTTTGGATACGCTGCCCGCCGGCAGTTTCTTCGGCGAGATGGGGTTGATGACCGGCGACCCGCGGCGCGCCAGCGTGATCGCGAAAACTGATGTCGAATGCTACCGCCTCGACAAGAGCGCGTTTGAAGACATCCTGCGCGCGCGTCCCGACATTGCCGGGGAAATTTCGCAAATCCTCGCTACGCGCCGCGTTGCCCTGGAACGCATGCGGCAAAACATGAGCGTAGAGAAAAGCGCCGCCGAAATCGCGCAGCAGCGCGGCGAGATCCTCGAAAAAATCAAACGGTTCTTCGGTATTGGCGCGGTTCATTGAAAGTCCGGGCTTGATGCGCCTGTGCCGGTTCATCGTTCTGTGGTCGGCGCTTTTGCCGCTTGCGGTTTTTCCGGCGGCGCCTCCCGAACATTTTCCCAACGCGGCGATAGCCTGCACTCATCCTCTCGCCACTCAAGCCGGTTACCAGATTCTCAAAAAAGGCGGCAATGCCTTTGACGCCGCGGTGGCGGTAGCAGCGTCGCTAGCGGTGGTTGAACCTTATTCTTCCGGACTGGGCGGAGGGGGGTTCTGGCTTTTGCATCGAGCAAACGATAGCAAAGAGGTGATGCTCGATGCGCGTGAAACCGCGCCGGGGAAAGCCGCCCCTTCGCTTTATCTGGATGAGCGGGGCGAGGTCATTTCCAAGGCCTCGCTGCGCGGGCCGATTGCGGCGGCCATTCCCGGCACGCCCGCCGCGCTGGACTATCTTGCCAGGCATTACGGCAGGCTGCCGCTGAAAGTGAGCCTCGCTGGCGCCATTCGCTACGCCCGTTCGGGTTTTGCGGTCGATGCGCGCTATGCGGCGCTAGCGCGGCGTTTTCAAAGCCAGCTTACCGGGGAAGGGCGGCGTTTGTTTCTGGATTACGGCACCGTGCCCCAGGCGGGTTTCGTGTTAAAGCAAAAAGAGCTGGCCGCAACCCTGCAAGCGATTGCAAGCAAAGGTGCCGACGGTTTTTACCAAGGCAGGATCGCGCAACAGATGGTTGCGGCGGTGCAAGCCGGTGACGGAATTTGGGAGCCGGATGATCTCAAGAATTACCGGGTGATAGAACGCCCGCCCGTTCAATTCACTTACCGTTCGCTGAAGATTACCACAGCATCTTTGCCTTCCGCGGGCGGGCTCACCCTGGCGCAGAGCCTGAATATCCTGAGCGTGCTTCCTTTCGAGACGGCGAACGCGGAAACCCAGGCCCACTTTGTGGCGGAAGCGCTGCGCCGCGCCTATCAGGATCGGGCGCGCTATCTGGGCGATGCGGATTTTGTGAGCGTCCCGGTCGAGCGGCTGCTGAGCAAGGATTATGCGGCTGCACGCGCTGTAACCATCGATCCTGAGCATGCCACGCCGAGCGTCAAGTTGGGCGAAATACCGGATGCAATCGGCGAAGGGGCCAATACCACGCACTTTTCCATCGTGGACCAGGAAGGCAACCGGGTGGCCGCGACCTTGAGCATCAATACGCCGTTCGGCAGCGGTTTCGTGGCGGGGAATACCGGCGTTTTGCTCAATAATGAAATGGACGATTTTTCGGTTGCTCCGGGCGTTCCCAATGCCTACCGCCTGCAGGGTTTTCACGGGAATGAGATCGCTCCAGGGAAACGACCGCTATCCAGCATGTCGCCGACTTTTGTCGAGGACGAGCGCGGCATTCTGATTTTGGGCACGCCGGGCGGCTCGCGCATCATCAGCATGCTGCTGCTGGCGCTGCTCGATTATGCGGGCGCACCACGGTTTGATCTGGACGCGATGCTGGGTCTGCCGCGCTATCATAATCAATTCCTGCCTGACCGGATTGAAATCGAACCGCGAGGGTTTTCCGAAGAGTGGATTCGAAAGCTGCAAGCCAAAGGCCATGTTATTTTCAAAAGCGGAAGGCGCTGGGGCAATATGCAGGCGGTTTATATCAACAAACTTACAGGGCGCGCCGAGGCCGGAAATGATCTGCGCGGGCAGGGCGGTGGGCTGGGCTGGTAGCCTGCTTCGGTCGCGGCTGAAATCCTGTATCATTAGCCCAACCAAAATCACCCGTTATTTATGAAAACGACGTTTCTGGATTTCGAGCAGCCGATCGCGGAACTCGAGGCGAAAATCGAAGAGCTGCGCTATGTTCAGGACGACTCGGCGCTGGATATTTCCGAAGAAATAAACCGCCTGCAGAAAAAAAGCCAGGCGCTCACCAAGGAAATTTATTCCAAGCTCACCGCCTGGCAGATTTCGCAGGTGGCGCGTCATCCGCAGCGCCCGTACACGCTGGATTACGTTCAGAACCTGTTCACCGACTTCGAGGAGCTGCACGGCGACCGCCGCTTCGCCGATGATGCGGCGATTGTCGGCGGGCTCGCGCGCTTCAACGGCCAGACAGTGATGGCGATCGGCCATCAGAAGGGCCGCGATACGAAGGAAAAAATCCGCCGCAATTTCGGCATGCCGCGTCCCGAAGGTTACCGCAAGGCGCTGCGGCTCATTAAGACCGCTGAAAAATACGGCGTTCCGGTGCTGACCTTTATCGATACACCCGGCGCTTACCCCGGCGTGGGCGCGGAAGAAAGAGGGCAGTCGGAAGCCATCGGCCGTAATCTTTACGTGATGTCGGAACTGCGGGTGCCGATTGTCTGCGCCGTGATTGGCGAAGGCGGTTCCGGCGGTGCGCTGGCGATTGCGGTGGGCGATACGATCCTGATGCTGCAATACGCGACGTATTCGGTGATTTCCCCCGAAGGCTGCGCCTCCATACTGTGGAAAAGCGCTGACAAGGCGCCGGACGCCGCGGAAACGCTGGGGATTACCGCGACGCGTCTGAAAACCCTGGGCCTCGTCGACAAAATCATTAACGAGCCGCTGGGCGGAGCGCACCGCAATCACGAGGAAATGATGCAGCTTATGAAAAAAGCGCTGCAGGACGCGCTCAAGCAATTGCAGGACAAATCCCTCGATGAATTGCTGCGCGCGCGCTTCGAGCGGTTGATGGGCTATGGCAAGTTCAAAGAAATCGCCCCGTTGTGACCTGCGCGCCCATGTTGCAGGGGTTCTCGCTAAAACCATAAAACCCGCGCACCATCTGGTCCTCGGTTTGAGCGGCGGCATCGATTCGATGGTGCTGCTGGATATTCTCAAGTCGCTCTCAAGGAAACTCCGTTTCAAACTGTCCGCCGTTCACGTCAATCACCAATTAAGCCCCAACGCTTCGAGCTGGGCGAGATTTTGCGAGCGCCAGTGCGGGGCTTGCGGTGTTACTCTGCGGGTGGCCAAAGTGAAAATTTCCGGCGCTCGTGAAATCGGTTTGGAAGCTGCGGCGCGTCAAGCGCGCTATCTAGTTTACCGCAAGCAGCCTGCGGATTATATCGTGCTCGCGCATCATCTGGATGACCAGGCGGAGACCTTGCTGCTGCAATTGCTGCGCGGCAGCGGCGTTAAGGGCTCAAGCGCGATGCGGGACATCAGGATTGTGGATTCGGGATTCGGGACTCGCAAAGCCGGGCTTTGCATCCTCCGACCTCTACTGGACGTGCCGCGCTCCGAAATCGAGCGCTATGCCAAATCGCGAAAACTGAAATGGATTGAAGACGAAAGCAACGACAATACCCGCCTTGACCGCAATTTCCTGCGGCACAAGGTGTTTTCCGTAGTTGAAAAACATTTTCCCGCTTATCGTGAAACGCTGGGAAGAGCCGGCCGGCATTTTGCCGAAGCCGCCGACTTGCTTGATGAATTGGCGGAACTGGATTCACGCGCTGCATTGCAAGGCGGCAAGTTGAAGGCGGCGGCGCTGCGCGAGCTGGCTCCGGCGCGGGCCAGGAACTTGCTGCGCTATTACTTTGCGCAAATCGGGCTGCTCATGCCCAGCGCAAAAAGACTGGACGAGATTTTGCGGCAAATTGCTCACGCGCGGGAGGATGCCAAAGTACGCGTTGCGTTAGGCGAACTGGAAGTGCGGCGCTTCAAAGGCAATGTTTATGTTTGCCGTGCCCACCCCGCCCTTGACCCAAAGTTTTGCCTGAGATGGCAAGGCGAGGAGAAATTGGAGATCAGCGAACTGGGTGGCGTGATGGCGTTGCACTGCACCCAAGGTAAAGGCATGGATTACGCCAAGCTCATGCAAGAGCCGGTCACTATCCGCGTGCGACGTGGTGGGGAAAAACTGCGCCCGGATTGCAAGCGGCCTAGACGCACCCTGAAAGACCTGCTGCAGGAGTCCAAAATTGCGCCTTGGGAAAGATCTCGGCTGCCGTTGCTTTTCAGCGGGGAGCACTTGGTGTGCGTCCCGGGAATCGGTATTGATTGTGACTACCAGGCAACGGCAGGGCAGAAGGGTTTGTCAGTTAATTGGCAGGTCAACTATACTGGTAGCTGTACAGCAACGCGTCATGCTTAGTCTGCCCCTATCAATAATTCATAACCCTTTTAGGAGAATAGCAATGAACAGACGATTGTTGCAGTTACTGATAGTAGGTCTGGTCACGGCATTTGGGTGGCCGGTTGCGCAGGCGGCGGACGAGTATCCGTCCAAGGTCATTACCATGGTCGTGCCGTTTTCGGCCGGCGGTCCCACCGACACGGTAGCCCGGCTCATCTCCCAGGTAATGAGCAAGGAACTGAAGCAACAGGTGATCGTGGAAAACGTGGGCGGCGCCGGTGGCACCATTGCCGCCGCTCGGGTCGCGCGCTCGGCGCCCGATGGGTATACGATCTTCATCCACCATATCGGTCACTCGACTGCACCGGCGCTGTACCGAAAGCTGCCATACAACGCCGTTGATGACTTCGAACCGATCGGCCTGGTGACCGACGTGGCGATGACACTCGTCGCCAGGAAAGATTTCCCGCCGAATAATCTCAAGGAGCTGATCGCGTACGTAAAGGCGAACAAGGACAAGGTGACCTACGCCAACGCCGGTCTGGGCGCCGCGTCGCACCTATGCGGCATGTTGTTCATGACCGCGATCCAGACCGACCTGACGACGGTGCCGTACAAGGGCACGGCCCCGGCGATGAACGATCTGCTCGGCGGTCAGGTGGACTTCATGTGCGACCAGACCACCAACACCACCGGCCAGATCAGGGGCGGCAAGATCAAGGTCTACGGCGTCACCACCAAGACTCGCGTTCCGTCGCTGCCGGACGTTCCGACCTTGCATGAAGCCGGGCTGCCCAACTTCGAAGTGGTGGTTTGGCATGGGCTGTATGCGCCAAAGGGCACACCCAAGCCGATCATCGAAAAGCTCAACAAGGCACTGAAGGCAGCGCTGAAGGACGCGACCGTGGCGCAGCGGTTTGCCGAACTCGGTACCGAGCCAGTCGCCGAAAACCGCGCAACGCCCGAAGCCCTGCGTGCCCAGCTCAAGGCCGAGATCGAGAAGTGGGGGCCGATCATCAAGCAGGCCGGTGTGTACGCGGACTAGTCGTTTCGCTACTGCTTGCCCGTCATGGCGGTGGTCATGTGTCACCGATCGCCGCCGTGTTCGAAAAAAACACGTTTCGTTCGGGATGAAATCCAGCCATAACACCCGTGATTCGCAATCCTAAAGATTTCTGGGCTGGCGTTATTTACACCGCCATCGGACTGGCGGCCGTCGTCATCGGCAAAGATTACGGCATGGGCAGCGCCACCAAAATGGGGCCGGCGTATTTCCCCACTTTGCTCGGGGCACTGCTCGCGCTGATCGGCCTGGCCGCGATCGTGCGTTCGTTTCTACGAGCGGGGGAATCGATCGGTGTCTTCGCCTATAAAGGGATCGCGCTGGTTACGGTGGCGACGGTGCTGTTCGGTCTTCTCGTGCGGGGAGCAGGCATCGTCATCGCCATCTTTGTGCTGGTGCTGATGAGCGCCTATGCCAGCGTCAAGTTTCGTTGGGGACACTCTATTGCGCTCGCCGTCGGACTCACGGTGTTCTGCGTGCTGGTGTTCATAAAAGGTCTGGGGATTCCGCTGCCGATGCTGGGTTCCTGGTTTGGCGGATAAGCGCGGGTTGTCATGGAACTAATCGACAATCTTGGACTGGGCTTTGCCACGGCCTTGACCCTGACCAATCTTCTTTATTGCTTCGTGGGCGTTTTCCTCGGCACCTTGATTGGCGTGCTGCCAGGACTCGGGCCGACCGCCACCATCGCGATACTGCTTCCGGTCACATATACGCTGCCACCGGTAACGGCGTTGATTATGTTGGCCGGCATCTACTATGGATCCCAGTACGGCGGCTCGACCACGTCCATTCTTATCAATGTACCGGGAGAAGCGGCGTCGGTGGTCACGACGCTGGACGGATACCAGATGGCGCGCCAGGGCCGCGCTGGCGTGGCCCTGGCGACCGCGGCCATCGGTTCGTTTTTCGCCGGTACGGTGGCGACCTTCCTGCTCGCATTGTTTGCACCGCCGCTGGCGGAAGTCGCGCTCAAGTTCGGTCCGGCCGATTACTTCTCGCTCATGGTGCTGGGGTTGGTCGCGTCAGTGATCCTGGCCCGCGGCTCGCTGCTGCACGCCGTCGGCATGGTCGTACTCGGACTGCTGCTCGGTCTGGTCGGCACCGACGTGAACTCGGGCATGCCGCGTTACACCTTCGACGTGCCGGATCTTTTCGACGGCATCGGCTTTGTGGTCGTCGCCATGGGCATGTTCGGTCTCGGAGAAATCGTGCGTAACCTGGAGAACGAGAATACCCCGTCGCTAATGGTGAAAAATATTTCCAGCTTGATGCCAACCAAGGAGGATTGGAAGCGCATGATCGCACCGATTCTGCGCGGCACCGCACTCGGCTCGGCTGTCGGAATTTTGCCCGGCAGCGGCTCCATCATGGGTTCGTTCGCCGCCTACGCGCTGGAGAAGAAAGTCTCAAAGCACTCGGCGGAGTTCGGCAAGGGCGCCATCGAAGGTGTCGCCGCGCCCGAGTCGGCCAACAATGCCGGCGCCCAGACCTCCTTCATCCCGATGCTGACCCTGGGCATTCCATCCAATCCGGTCATGGCGCTAATGATCGGCGCCATGATCATCCACGGCATTCAACCCGGGCCGTTGGTGATGACCGAACAACCGGCGCTGTTCTGGGGCGTGATCGTATCCATGTGGATCGGCAACCTGTTCCTGATCGTGTTGAATCTGCCGTTGATTGGAATTTGGGTGCGGATAATCATGGTGCCGTACCACTTCCTGTTTCCGGCGATCCTGGTGTTCTGCGCCATCGGCGTGTTCAGCCTGAACAACACCGTGTTCGACGTCTACCTCATGGCGCTGTTCGGACTCCTCGGCTACATCTTCACCAAACTGGATTGCGAGCCGGCGCCATTGCTGCTCGGTTTCATCCTCGGTCCGATGATGGAAGAATACCTCCGCCGCGCGTTGCTCATCTCCCACGGCAATCCGGTGGTCTTCGTGGCGCGCCCCATCAGCGCGACAATGCTGGCGATCGCGGCCGTCGCCATGGTGCTGGTGTTGGCCCCGACCATCAGCAAGAAGCGCGCGGAAGTATTCCAGGAGGAATCCTAAAAGTTGGCCGCGTAAAAGGCTGTTGTAAAGCAGAAAGTACTGGAAGCGCAAATGCGCGCTTTGGGCGCGAATCCGCAGGTGGTGGCCTTCAGCGAAGTCTACACTGCGCTGCAGCAAGGCGTGGTGGATGGTACCGAGAACCCGATGTCCAACCTTTACACACAGAAAATGCACGAGGTGCAGAAACATCTGACGATTTCCGACCACGGCTACCTCGGCTACGCCGTCATCACCAACAAGAAATTCTGGGAAGGCTTGCCCGCCGACCTTCGCGCCATACTTGAGCAGGCGATGCAGGAGGTCACCAAATACGAGCGTGAAATCGCGCAAAAGGAAAAGATGACGCGCTGGCCGCGGTGCGTGCGGAGAAAACCACCGAAGTTTACATCCTGCCGGATAAAGACCGGCTGGCCTGGCAAAAAGCGTTGCTTCCGGTGCATACCCAGTTTGAAAGCGTGGTCGGCAAAGACCTGATTTACGCCATTTACAATATCGCCGCCCAAGTCGAAAAAGAACGCAAAAAATAAAAAGCAGGATTCAGGAGCCGGGATTCGGGAGTGGGGAACCGGCTGCCGGGCGTCCCGCCAAGGAATCTCTTGAATCCTGAACCCTGAATCCCGAATCCTGATGTTCAACCGCGTCCTCGATCACCTTGAAGAGTGGCTGATTGCCGTCTTAATGGCGTTGGCGACGCTCGTCATTTTTGTTGCCATTGTTCATCGCTACATTTCCGGCATCCCTTGGGTTTGGGATTACACTCGGCACATTAATCTAAGCTGGGCGCAGGAGCTTTGCATTTATCTTTTTATCTGGATGGCGAAGTTCGGCGCCGCCTATGGCGTGCGCACCGGCATCCACGTCGGCGTAGATGTCGTGATCAACCATGTTTCGGAGAAGAAGCGGCGATTCTTTGTTGTGTTCGGGTTGCTGGCGGGCGCATTTTTCACGGCGACGGTCGCATTGCTCGGCGGCAAGTTCGTCTATGAGATCTATCTCACCGGGCAGGTTTCTCCGGACCTTGAGATGCCGATGTGGATTATTTATCTCGCCGTCCCTCTCGGCTCTTCGCTGATGTGCTACCGCTTTCTGCAGGTTGCGTGGAAATTTCACTGCACGGGCGAGCTGCCAAAGCACGAGGTGGCGCATGTCGAAGGTATCGGACCGCTTGAGCAGAAAGGAGCAGCGTGAACGGTTGGATTATCTTCTTCTTGCTCTTGGCGCTCATGCTTACCGGCATGCCAATCTCGATCGCGCTCGGTCTGACCGTGCTTACGTTTCTGTTCACCATGACCAAGATACCGATCGAAATCGTGTCGCAGCGGCTTTTTCAGGGCTCGATTCGTTTGCCATCATGGTCATACCTTTTTCATCCTTGCCGGCAACTTTCTGATAACCGGCGGGGTGGCGCGGCGCATGATCCGTTTCGCCATGGCGCTCGTAGGCCACCTGCACGGCGGGCTTGCCATGGCGGGCGTGTTCGCCGGCGCGCTGTTCGCCGCGGTGTCCGGCTCCAGCCCGGCGACCGTCGTCGCGATTGGCTCAATTCTGATTCCCGCGGCCGTGCGGGCCGGCTATCCGAAGCGCTTCGGCGTCGGTGCCATCGGTACCGCGGGGCGCTCGGGATTCTGATTCCGCCTTCAATCGTAATGGTGATCTATTCAGTAAGCACTAATACGAGCGTCGGCAAACTTTTCATTGCGGGCATCATTCCGGGCATTCTCCTCGCCGCGTTGTTGATGGGCATCACCTGGATCATCGCCAAGCGCAATAACTACCCGCGCATGCAACGCGCGGGCTTCAAGGAGATTTTAGTTTCTTTCCGGGAAGCCATCTGGGGTTTGCTGTTGATTTTCATCGTCATCGGCGGGATCTACGGTGGTCTGTTCACGCCGACCGAAGCCGTCGCGATGAGCGCCGTCTACGCCTTCATCGTTGCCGTATTCGTCTACAAAGACCTGAAGCTCAGAGATGTGGGCCGAGTGCTGCTCGAATCGGCGAACATGAGCGCCATGCTGCTTTACATCATCACCAACGCGATCTTGTTCTCATTCTTGCTGACCAGCGAGAACATTCCTCAGGCGATGGCGCAATGGATCATTGATCAACACCTTGCTACGTGGACGTTTCTCCTAGCCTGCAACCTCATCCTGCTGATCGCCGGCAACTTCATGGAGCCGTCCTCCATCGTGTTACTGCTCGCGCCCACCCTCTTTCCGGTGGCGACGAGGCTCGGCATCGACCCGATCCACTTCGGTATCGTCATGACCATCAACATGGAAGTCGGGTTGCTGCACCCTCTTGTCGGGCTCAACCTGTACGTGGCGAGCAGCATCGCCAAAATGGGACTCACAGAGACTACCATGGCGTTCGCGCCGTGGTTAATCGTAATGGTGGCCTATCTGTTGCTCATTACTTATGTGCCCTCTATTGCCATGTGGCTGCCGAATTTGCTTTACGCGAGATAGCCAGAAAAAGTTGTTTCCTGCCGGTTACCCTCTCCGTTGAGGCTGTGCAAAAAAACTCTTTGAATTTACCTTTAGGGTTTGAATGACAAGTCGACCTCGTAGAACGGCCTACAAGCATCGATCGGACACCAGGGAATGGCAGAGACTATCGATTTTTGATATGTGCGACCCCACAGTGGGTTTTTGCACAGCCTCGTTAGTTCTCGTACAGTTGCGAATCTTGAGCAAAAGTCATAAAATGGCTTACCAATCAGATAATCACCCCGTAAACTTTAAGAAGAACTCTAAATTTATAAGGTTGACGCTTTATTTTAAGGTCCCTTGTCCATGGCGAGTGGAATCATTCGACATAAGCGACGTCATCTCCTGCATGGGAGCGAGGAGCTATTTCGCGCGCTGATTCAGAATTCCACCGACATCATTACCATCCACGATGCCGAGGGCATCACTATTTACGAAACGCCATCGGCTTCGCGCATTCTGGGTTATCTGCCGGGAGCGTTGATCGGCAAATCGCCGTTTGATGCCATTCATCCCAAGGATGTGGAGGGAACGCGCGTGGCGTTTCACTCGGTATTGGAAGGTTCCCGTGAGGTGTTGCCGGTCGAGTTCCGCTTCCACCACGCCGACGGCTCGTGGATCTGGCTGGAGGGGGTGGGCGCCAATCTCATGCATCATTACGGCATCGAAGGCATCGTGCTGACCTCGCGCGATATCACCCCGCGCAAAAATGCCGAAAAACAACTCAACTATCTGGCCAATCACGATGCATTAACCGGTCTGCCCAACCGCCTGCTGATGGAAGACCGTTTGCGCCAGGCGATCGCGCAAGCGCACCGCAACGGTTATCTCGCGGCAGTGATGCTAATTGATCTGGACCAGTTCAAAATGGTCAATGAATCGCTCGGCCACCATGCGGGCGACCTGCTGCTAATGGAGGTGGCGAGGCGCATCAAGCAGTGCGCGCGCGAAGGGGACACCATCGCGCGGCTGGGCGGCGACGAATTCACCGTGATTCTCCACAATGCCGGAACCGTCGAGCACGTAAGCAGTATCGCGCAGATGATTCTCGAGGAGTTTTCCCGTCCGCTGACCATCGACAGGCAAGAGTTGTTTACTTCCGCCAGCATCGGCATCAGCATTTATCCGGCGGATGGCGACGAGCCGGATGCGTTAATCAAACACGCCGACACGGCGATGTACAGCGCCAAAAAGCTTGGCCGCAGCAACCATCGTTTTTTCACCGACGATCTCAACGCCAAGGTGCGCGAGCGCATCGTGCTTGAAAATGGTTTGCGCACGGCAGTTCAGCGCAATGAGCTCAGGCTTTATTACCAGCCGAAAGTCAATGTCGCCAGCGGGCGCATCATCGGCGCCGAAGCGCTGTTGCGCTGGCAGCATCCGCAACTGGGCCTGGTTTCGCCGGAAATCTTCATTCCTATCGCCGAGGAAACGGGACTGATCGTGCCCATTGGGGAATGGGTGTTGCGTACGGCTTGCAATCAAATCTGTGTCTGGCACAACGCGGGGCACGAGCTGCATGTGGCGGTGAACTTGTCGCCTTACCAGTTGCGCGAGCAGGATCTTTGCGACAGGATAACCGAAATCATGCTGCAAACGGGTGTTCCGGCAAACCAGCTGGAAGTGGAAATCACCGAAAGCGTTTTGGTTGAAAACGCGGAAAATGCGATCGCCGTCCTGAACACACTCAAATCGCAAGGCATCGCCATTGCCATAGACGATTTCGGCACCGGCTATTCAAGCTTAAGTTACCTGGGGCGCTTTCCTCTTGACATTCTGAAAATCGATCAGTCGTTTGTGCGCAACATCACGACCGACGAAGGCAATACCGCGATCGTCCGCGCCATTCTGGCGCTGGCGAAGAGCCTCGGGATGAAAGTCGTAGCGGAAGGCGTGGAAAGCAACACCCAGCTCAGTTTCCTGAGCGCGCATGGCTGCGATTTTGCCCAAGGGTATTTCTTCAGTCCGCCGGTGGAAGCCGAGAGGTTCGTTCAGTTGGTGAAAGCGGGCGCCATGGCAAAAACAGCACCCGAATCAATCAGGCTTTTCAAAAGAAATACGTGAAATAACCGCGCTATTTGCACCCGACGAGCGCTAATGCCTGCAGTACCTCGCCGCTGCGGCCGTTCTGCACGAAGGCCACCACGCCCGCATCCTGCCATTTCCAGCCACGCTGCAAATTGAAGACCTGCTGAAGCTGCGCATGGCCCTCGGAGTCGAGCGGAATCGGGCCCACCAGTTCGCGCACCACGAAATCATGATGCAGCGTGCGCCCGCTGTTTTCCCCGGCTTTGATGGCATTGCTCAAATTGTTTTCGTAAAGCGCGAGGTATGCCTGTGCATTTTGGCGCTCGAAGGTCCCGGGCACGCTAATTTTTCCGGAAACATGCAGCCGCCCCGTGTCGGGCATGTCGATGGTGAGGCTGATGTCGGCGAGCGGCTTTTGATTATTGATTTCCTTGACTTTCTCGCTTGTATCGTCCCACACGAATCCGCGGTGGTAATCTCTCCCGTTCAACACCAGTTGCGGGGTGTAGACGAAGCTCGTGCGGTTGATTTGCGCCATCTGGCGCTGGCGCTCGGCGAATTTCGCCTGTGAAAACACATCGCGCCATCCCAGGTAATTCCAGTAATCCACGTGGAAGGCCAGGGGAATCAGCCGGTCGCTGGCGAGTCCCTTGGCGGGCAGCTTGCTCACCCATTCCTCGGTGGGAGGGCAACTGTTGCAGCCCTCGGACGTGTAGAGCTCGAGCAGCGTAACCCGGCGCTCGCCGCTCTTGGCTGAGCAGGTGTTTGCGAGTGCGGGGGTCACAGTGCTCATGTAAGCCAAACCCAATAAAAGAGCGGGAACAATGCTGCTGCGGGAAAACTGCGCCATGGTGTTGTTCCTCCGTCAATTAGGTCTGCGAAAATGACCATAAAGCACGCGTGAAGTTCATGGGAGTATTTTTCATTAGTCGGGCATTTTGTTATTATCTGACATTGGGAACCTCTGATTAAGCCCTACACGTGCGCGACGGTGTGTTTTCCGGTTGTCGGGCGCGAAGCGAGGTGCGCCGTTGGGTGGTTGCCCAATAAGCGACGAGCGACAAAGCCTGGCGGCCGGGCGCCCCGGACTCGGATTCGCGCAGGGCGCGCGGACACGTTACTGGCAAAGCTAGCTGTTTGCGGGAAGCGCGCCATTGGCCCGCCTTCCGCTCCGGATGGCTCCGCCAACGCCGTGTCGGCGGGCCTGGAGCGGGAAGGGGCGCGAGCTGCCGCAAAAGACAGCGTTAAACGGGGCGCTCATGCTGCCGCTCCCGCACCCAAGCTTCGCTCACCGTATCGCGGCAGCCCCGTCCCATTCAGGTTGCGGCGAATGAACGGCCGCCTGCGGCGAACCCTCACCCCATCCCTCTCCCGCAAGCGGGAGAGGGGGCGTTCGTTCCTTCTCCCTTGGGGAGAAGGTTAGGATGAGGGCGGCTCGGGCTTGCGTTACTACTCAGTAGCGCTTCGCCCTCGCGCCTTGCATCCAGCCGTTCCTCGTCCGCAACGCGTCACGCGCAGGACTTAATCAGAGGTTCCTTAATCATGCTCAACATCGACCTTCACAGCCACTCCACCGTTTCCGACGGGTTGTTAACCCCAGAAGATCTGGTAAAACGGGCGGCCATGCGGGACGTCAAGGTCCTGGCGCTCACCGACCACGATGATATCGGCGGACTTGCGGCGGCGCGCGAGGCCGCTCTGCGCTTTGGCGTGCATCTGATTAACGGAGTGGAAATTTCAGCCACCTGGAACGGCCAGACTTTGCATGTGGTGGGCCTGGATGTTGATCCTCGGCATCCTCTTTTATTGCAGGGGCTGCAGACTGTGCGTTCGAGCCGCGCCCTGCGCGCGGAAAAAATTGCGGCAGAGCTGGAAAAAACTGGAATTCACGGCGCACTCGAAGGCGCCTACGCCCATGCGGAAAATCCCCATTTAATTGGCCGCACCCATTTTGCGCGTTATCTGGTGAAGCAGGGACACGCCGCCGATGTGAAGAGCGTGTTCAAGAAGTTTCTGGCGCAGGGCAGGCCGGGTTATGTCGAACACCGCTGGGCGGCGCTGGCCGACGCCGTAACCTGGATAAAACAAAGCGGTGGTTTGGCGGTCATGGCGCACCCGGGGCGCTATCCATTAAACAGCAAACAAATGCGGCAGCTCCTCGCCGAGTTCAAGCAACTGGGCGGCATGGCGGTGGAAGTGGTGACCGGCAGTCATACGCCCGAGCAATACGCGGTATTTGCCCGCTACTCGAAAGAGTTTGAACTGTATGCCTCAGCCGGCTCGGATTACCACGGGCCGGGCGAGAGCCGTCGCGACATTGGTCAATTGCCCGAATTGCCGCTGGATTGCTTGCCGGTGTGGCGGCGGCTCGCCGGGTTAAAGTCCGTCGCCGGCGTCGGCGCCTTTCCGTAAAGGGTTTCTGCGTGGCGCAATTTTTTTCGGTTCACGTCAATAACCCGCAGCCGCGGCTGATTCGTCAGGCGGCGGCGATAGTGCGGAACGGCGGCGTGATTGTATATCCGACCGATTCCTGTTATGCGCTCGGCTGCCATCTGGGCGACAAGGCTGCGCTGGAGCGAATATGCTCAATCCGCGGCGTGGATGAGAAACACCATTTCACGCTGGTGTGCCGCGATTTATCGGAAATCTCTCACTATGCGGCAGTGGACAACCGTCAGTATCGTTTGCTGAAAGCCTGCACGCCGGGCAGCTATACCTTTATACTGCGCGCAAGCCGCGAAGTGCCCAAGCGCTTGCAGCACCCTAAACGCAAAACCATAGGCCTGCGCGTGCCGCAGCATCCCGTGGTGCTGGATTTGCTCACTGAGATGAACGAGCCGCTGTTAAGCTGCACCTTGATTTTGCCTAACGATGAGCTACCGCTTAATGACCCGCACGAAATTCGCACTCGCCTGGAGCATCAGGTTGATCTGGTGCTCGATGGCGGCTCATGCGGGGTGGAGATGACCACGGTGGTGGATCTCATTAAAGATGTTCCCGTACTGCTGCGCTCGGGTAAGGGTGATCCGGCGGTGTTCGGCTGGCATTGAACGATAATAAAAATCCATGAGCGATTTAATCCAGACGATTGCGATTTGGGCGCTGCCGGTGATTTTCGCCATCACCATGCATGAGGCGGCGCATGGGTATGTCGCAAGGTATTTCGGTGATTTCACTGCCCATGCGCAGGGACGCATCAGCCTGAATCCGTTGCGCCATATCGACATGACCGGCACCATCATCGTGCCGTTAGTGTTGCTGCTGTTGAGTAAAATTTTTGGTGGTAGCGGCATTTTGTTTGGCTGGGCGAAGCCGGTGCCGGTGAATTTTTCCGCACTCAGACATCCCAAAAAGGATATGCTGTGGGTCGCTGCGGCGGGGCCGGGGGCGAACTTTATCATGGCGTTGTTTTGGGCGCTGGTGCTGAAACTCGCATTGATTCTGCCAGAGAGCAGCTACACGCAGCCAATGGGACTGATGGGCAAGGCCGGAATTCAAATCAACGTCGTGCTCATGGTGTTGAACCTGTTGCCGCTGCCGCCCTTGGATGGCGGGAGAATCGCAGTAAGCCTGCTGCCGCATCGCCTGTCCTACAGCTACGCACGCATCGAACCCTACGGCATGTTAATTCTGCTGCTGCTTTTGTTCAGCGGCATTCTCGGCCTGATTCTTTGGCCTCCAGTGAGCGGGCTCATGCGGCTCATCGGTTCAGTTTTTAACTTATAAAAGGTAACCTGGCGGATTATGTTTGCTGAGAGGGTTTTGTCGGGCATGCGGCCGACCGGGAGTCTTCACCTCGGGCACTATCACGGCGTGCTGAAAAACTGGATCAGGCTGCAAAACGAATATCCCTGTCTGTTTTTTATCGCCGACTGGCATGCGCTGACCACTCATTACGACACGCCCGAAATCATCGAGCAAAACGTGTGGGACATGCTGGTGGACTGGCTTGCCGCCGGCGTGGACCCGGCGCAGGCGACCTTGTTCATTCAATCGCGCGTGCCCGAACATGCCGAACTGCATTTGCTGCTTTCCATGATCACCCCCTTGGGCTGGCTGGAGCGCGTGCCCAGTTACAAGGAGCAGCAGGAAAAACTGGCTGACCGCGATTTGAGCACCTACGGCTTTCTCGGTTACCCATTGCTGCAAAGCGCGGACATTTTGATATACCGCGCCAGCCGCGTGCCGGTGGGCGAGGACCAGGTGCCGCATGTCGAATTCACACGCGAGTTGGCGCGGCGCTTCAATCACGTTTACGGCCGCGAGAAGGATTTCGAAGCCAAAGCCAAAAGCGCGATTAGAAAACTGGGGGTGAAAAAAGGCAGGCTCTACCAGGAACTGCGCGCGCGCTATCAGGAGCAGGGCGATGATGAAGCGCTGGCCGCCGCGCACGCGTTACTGAACGGGCAGCAGAATCTCACCTTGGGTGATCGCGAGCGGCTGTTTGGCTTCCTCGAGGGCGGGGGCCGGATGATTCTGATCGAGCCGCAGGCGATGCTCACCGAAGCATCGAAAATGCCCGGCCTCGACGGGCAGAAAATGTCGAAGTCGTACAACAACACGATTACTTTGCGCGAAGAGGCGGCCAGCGTCACCAAGAAAATCCGCACCATGCCGACCGACCCGGCGCGCATCAAGCGCAGCGACCCCGGCACTCCGGAAAAATGCCCGGTATGGCAGTTCCACTTGGTTTATTCGGACCCACAGCGGCAGGAGTGGGTGCAAAAGGGCTGCCGCAGCGCCGGCATCGGCTGCCTTGAATGCAAGCAGCCGGTGATTGATGCGGTGCTGGCCGAGCAGAAGCCGATCCGCGAGCGCGCGCAAGTTTATCTCGACGATCCCACGCTGGTGCGCAACATCATCGCCGACGGCTGCGAGAAAGCGCAGAAGCTCGCGCAGGAGACACTGCGAGACGTGAAGCAGGCGATGGGGCTCAATTATGCTTGAGCGACCGAGGCGGAATGTTTACCTCAGAAGGGGTATCAAATGAGCGAGACCGAAGCGGTGGTGGCAAAGCTGCACGGCGAACCGGTGCTGGAATTGCCGCAGGATTTATATATCCCGCCAGATGCGCTCGAGGTGTTTCTCGACACCTTCGAGGGGCCGCTTGACCTTTTGCTTTATCTCATCCGCAAGAATAATCTCAATGTGCTCGATATTCCGATGGCGGAGCTTACGCGCCAGTACATGGAATACGTGGACATGATGCGGTCGCACCAGCTGGAGCTCGTAGCGGAATACCTGCTGATGGCGGCGGTGCTGATTGAAATCAAGTCGCGCATGCTGCTGCCGCGGCCAGCGCAAGCGGAGGCAGAGGAAGTCGATCCGCGCGCCGAACTGGTGCGGCATCTGCTCGAATACGAGCAAATCAAGCTCTCAGCGCTGCGCCTCGATCAGTTGCCGCAAGCTGTGCGTGATTTTGCGTTGATCGAAGTCTGGATCGAGCAGGCGATGGTGAAGCGCCTGCCGGAGGTCGCTGCCGAGGATTTGCGCAACGCCTGGCAGGAACTCTTAAACCGGGTGGAGTTAAACCGCCATCACCGTGTGACTCGCGAGCAGCTCTCGGTGCGCGAGCACATGACACGCATTTTGCGCTGCTTGCAGGACCGGAAATTTGTCGAGTTTGGCGAGCTTTTCGATGTGGCGGGCGGCGTGCCCGAACTGGTCGTTACTTTCCTTGCGCTCCTGGAATTGGCGCGCGAAAACCTGTTGAGCGTTACCCAGCAGGAAGCCTATGGCCCGATTTACGTGAAACAGTCCGAGACCGCCGCGCCCTATGTATGAGCTGAAGGAGATCAAGCTGATCCTGGAAACGGCGTTGCTTTCCAGCAGGGAGCCGCTTTCGCTCAATGAGCTTAAAAAACTGTTCGAAGACGAGCTGGATACCGAAACGCTGCGCAAGCTGCTCGAGGAATTGCGTCAGGAGTGGATTGGGCGCGGCGTGGAACTCGTCACTGTGGCAAGCGGCTGGCGTTTCCGCGTCAAACCCGAGTATCAGAAGTACCTGGACCGCCTGAGCCCGGAAAAACCGCCCCGCTACTCGCGCGCGGCAATGGAAACGCTCGCCATCATCGCCTACCGCCAGCCGGTCACCCGCGGCGACATCGAGCAGATTCGCGGCGTATCTGTTTCCACTCATATCATGCAGGCGCTCGAAGAGCGCGGCTGGATTGATATCGTCGGGCATCGCGAATCGCCCGGGCACCCCGCGCTTTACGGCACGACCAAAACCTTTCTCGATGATCTCAATCTGCGCTCGCTCGAGGAATTGCCCCCGCTGGAAGATATCGGCAACCTCGAACAGGAGCTGAATCCGCTCTGACTGCGCTTTCCCGGCGTCGGTCTTGACACGCCGGAAATTTATGGCGTGAAAGACGCCACCTGTTGCTTCAAAAAGCCGAATTTGCCTTGACGGGTTTCTCGCTGGTCTGTTATAGTTTCAAGGTTAAACGGACGCGGGGTGGAGCAGTCTGGCAGCTCGTCGGGCTCATAACCCGAAGGTCGTAGGTTCAAATCCTGCCCCCGCAACCACGCTCTTTAACAAATTACAGCCGATAAGTGTGGGCGCTTGGTTTTGAGTGCCATGCTTTCAAGCATGGAAACTTTAAAGTTAAGTGCTCGCACGATGTCATAACGTCAAGACGTCAAGCGAGAGTTTTAAGATCAAATTGAAGAGTTTGATCCTGGCTCAGATTGAACGCTGGCGGCATGCCTTACACATGCAAGTCGAACGTGAAAGCGGGGCAACCCGCAAGTAGAGTGGCGAACGGGTGAGTAATACATCGGAACGTGCCCTGGAGTGGGGGATAACCCAGCGAAAGTTGGGCTAATACCGCATACGATCTTCGGATGAAAGTGGGGGACCGCAAGGCCTCGCGCTCAAGGAGCGGCCGATGTCGGATTAGCTAGTTGGTGAGGTAAAGGCTTACCAAGGCGACGATCCGTAGCTGGTTTGAGAGAACGACCAGCCACACTGGAACTGAGACACGGTCCAGACTCCTACGGGAGGCAGCAGTGGGGAATCTTGCACAATGGGCGAAAGCCTGATGCAGCGACGCCGCGTGGGGGATGAAGCATTTCGGTGTGTAAACCCCTTTCGACTGGGACGAATGCCTCGCAAGAGGAGTGACGGTACCAGTAGAAGAAGCCCCGGCTAACTACGTGCCAGCAGCCGCGGTAAGACGTGGGGGGCCAGCGTTGTTCGGAATTACTGGGTGTAAAGGGTTCGTAGGCGGTGTGGCAAGTTGGGAGTGAAATCTCTGGGCTCAACCCAGAGGCTGCTTCCAAAACTGCTGTGCTGGAGTGTGGGAGAGGCGCGTGGAATTGCAGGTGTAGCGGTGAAATGCGTAGATATCTGGAGGAACACCGGTGGCGAAGGCGACATCCTGGACCGACACTGACGCTGAGGAGCGAAAGCCAGGGGAGCAAACGGGATTAGATACCCCGGTAGTCCTGGCCCTAAACGATGAATGCTTGGTGTGGCGGGTATCGATCCCTGCCGTGCCGAAGCTAACGCATTAAGCATTCCGCCTGGGGAGTACGGTCGCAAGGCTGAAACTCAAAGGAATTGACGGGGGCCCGCACAAGCGGTGGAGCATGTGGTTCAATTCGACGCAACGCGAAGAACCTTACCCAGGCTTGAACAGCGAGTGACAAACTACGAAAGTGGTCTTCCGCAAGGACACTCGTAGAGGTGCTGCATGGCTGTCGTCAGCTCGTGTCGTGAGATGTTGGGTTAAGTCCCGCAACGAGCGCAACCCTTGTTTGCTGTTGCCATCAGGTTATGCTGGGCACTCTGCAAAGACTGCCGGTGATAAACCGGAGGAAGGTGGGGATGACGTCAAGTCAGCATGGCCTTTATGTCTGGGGCTACACACGTGCTACAATGGCCGGTACAAACCGTCGCGAGCCCGCGAGGGGGAGCTAATCGGAGAAAGCCGGTCTCAGTTCGGATCGTAGGCTGCAACTCGCCTGCGTGAAGTTGGAATCGCTAGTAATCGCGGATCAGCACGCCGCGGTGAATACGTTCCCGGGCCTTGTACACACCGCCCGTCACATCACGAAAGCTGGCTGTACTAGAAGTCGCCGCGCTAACCCGCAAGGGAGGT